>CAYUKK010000166.1:0-5941 GCA_964445305.1 uncultured Eubacteriales bacterium | reverse complement strand
TGATTGCCGCGGACGAGGGAAAGGGGCTTGAGAGCCTGGATTTTCTGGATAATCTCGTTGGGCGAGGCGCCGTAGCCGACGAGGTCGCCGAGGAAGATGTAATAATCGATTTTTTTCTTCTGGATGAACTTGAGCACGGCCAGGAAAGCTTCCAGGTTGCCGTGGATATCAGCGAAGACCAGATACCGCATCTTGTTCAGCCTGATCACGGGCAAGGGTATCATACATCCGGGCCGCCCGGTAAGAGCTCCGGACGAGGGGGCCGGCTTCGACAAGCCTGAACCCCAATTCCATCCCTATTTTACTAAACCTATCGAATTCATCGGGATGGTAGTATTTGCGCACGGGGACATGGTTTTTGGACGGCCGAAGGTATTGCCCGATGGTGAGGAGACGGCATCCTGCCTTAACCAGGTCCTCCATCGTCCGGAGAAGTTGCGCCTCATCCTCGCTCAATCCGACCATCAGGCCTGATTTCGTCGTCGAGCCCATCCGGCTGGCCTCAGCCAGCAGTTCGAGCGACCTCCGGTAATGCTCGACGGGCCGGTTGATGAGGGGATAGCAGCTCTCGGTTGTCTCGAGATTATGGTTGAGAACATCCGGACCTGATTCGATGACCGTCCTCAGAGCCTTCTTATTGCCTCGCAAGTCGGGAATCAAGACTTCGACTTTGATGCCCGGGCTTCGGGCTTTGATGGCCCGGACCGTTGCGGCGAAGTGGCCGGCTCCGCCATCGGCGAGGTCGTCCCGGGTGACTGAAGTCAAGACGGCATAATCGAGGTCGAGCGCCGCCACCGCATCGGCCACCCTTTGTGGCTCGTCAGGAGAAGGTGGTTCCGGCTTTCCCTTGGCCACGGCGCAGAAAGCGCAACGGCGCGTGCAGGTTTTACCCAGGAGAAGGAAGGTGGCTGTTCGCGCCGACCAGCAGTCCGCCATGTTGGGGCAGCGGGCGCTCTGGCAAATCGTGTTCAGCTTATAGCCCTGGAGAAGGTCTCGTAGCTGAAAAAAATGGGGATGAGCGGGCAGCCGCACCTTTAACCAGCCGGGCTTGGCCACCCCATCAGGAACGGCCGCCGGTGCAGACTCTTTTCGTTCGAATTCTTTTAGGAGGATGGACAACCCCTTTCGGCTCGACTCAGTATTCGAGTTCTCGCTCCCTTTTCAGACGTCGCCGCATCCGCTTGCGAGCCTGAGCTTCCTTCATTCGCTTTCTTTCGCCGGGCTTAAAATAGACGGAGTGTTTTTTGATCTCCTTGATAATGGCTTCTTGCTGGACTTTTCTTTTGAAGCGTCGAAGAGCGCTCTCCAGGGATTCTCCTTCTTCGACAACTATGAAGGCCAATAAATTTCACCTCCTTCCCGGTCAGGTAAGCTATGGCCATTTATACTTGAACCATCTGCCTTTTGTCAACATGAAAACGGCTGGATTTCAGACCTTGAGACGGTAGCCAGCCCGAAGGACGCAGGCCTCGGCGGCGATCCGAAGCGGCTCGATCAAGGGGACGGAGATGTCTTCGTCGCGGAGGACGAGAGGCACTTCCGTGCACCCAGCGATGATGGCCTCTGCGCCGCGCTCGATGAGGCGGCGAGCCACGGAAAGGATGAGGTTTTTGGGGCGTCCGGAGGTAAACCCGGCCTTGACCCCTCCCGGCCCGAAGATGGCGGCCATCACTTTTTCTTGCTCTCGCTCAGGTGGAGCGGAAATGTCGATGCCAACACGAGCGAAAGCAGTGTGGAAAAGTCCTGACCGCACTGTGCCTGTCGAGGCGATGAGCCCAACCCGCCTGAGGTCGGGCAAATTTTTTTTCGCCCAGGACGCCGTCTCTCGGGGAATATCGAGGATGGGGATGGTCACAGCCTGGCGCATGGCGGCGAGGAAGGCATGGGCAGTGATGCAGGGCATGGCGATGAAAGCCGCCCCCCCTTTTTCCAGACGGCGGGCGCCCTCCCGGAGGAGCCTGGCCGGGCTCGGCCCTTTGCCGAGCAGGGCATCGGTGCGGGGCGGAATCCTGGGGTTATTGTAGATCAGGATGGGGATGTGGTCCTGGTCAGTCGCCGCATCGGTCATCTTGATGATGAGGTTAAAGAAATAGACGGTGGCCTCGGGTCCCATGCCGCCCAGGATGCCGATTGTCTTTTTCACTCCTCTTTCTCCTCGAGCATGGCCTTTATTTTCTCGAGTGGCAGCGCTTCAGCGGTGTGGCCATCCTTCCCTTCCATCCTCTCAGCCTTAAAAAGAGAGTTGAGGATGGCCTCTTCAGCGGCCTCAGCCGCAGCCAGAAAAAGAGGCGACATGTGTTCGTTTCGAAGCAGGGATACCGTCTGGGTGGCTGTCGGCATTCGGTTAGGAACGCGGACTTCTTTGGCCGTTGAGAAAGCGATGGCGTAATCGCCGCTGGCGTTCGAGTAGAAGCCACCCGTACGGACAATGCCGAGCAGGGCCCGCTTGGCCAGCCGCTTGAGGTTCCGGCTGTCGAGCGGCGCGTCTGTGGCCACGACAATCATGCACGACCCTCCGGCTCCCGTTTCGACATCCTTTTTCAAATAATAGTTTCCCAGCTTCACTCCCACCTGGAGGCCATTGATCTGGAGAATTCCACCGTGATTGGTTTGGACGAGCACACCGACCGTATAACCCCCTCTTGAAGCGGGAAGACGGCGTGAGGCGGTGCCGATTCCGCCCTTGAACCCGTAGCACGTCGTGCCGGTTCCTGCTCCGACTGAGCCTTCCTCGACCTGGCCCGGCTTAGCTTTCTCAACGGCCTCAAGGACGTGCTCTTTCTTGACGTGTCGGCCGCGGATGTCATTGAGAAAGCCGTCGTTTGTCTCGCCGACCACGGCGTTGACGGATTCGACGTTTTCGTTGCCAGGTCGGCTGAGGGTGTAGTCGATGACGGCCTCGGCGGCGGTGGGCACAGAGAGCGTGTTGGTCAAGATTATGGGCGTTTCGATGGTGCCCATTTCCTCGACCTGGGTCGTACCCATGAGTTTCCCGAAGCCGTTGGCGACGGCGATGGCCGCCGGCACTTTTTCCTCAAAAAGGTTTCCCTCATGGGGAAGGATAGCCGTGACTCCTGTGCGGACGGCGCTTCCTTCGATGAGGGTGACATGGCCAACGCGGACGCCAGCGACGTCGGTGATAGCGTTGAGGGGCCCGGGCGGGAGGATGCCCGTCTTGATCCCGAATTCGCGGAGGCGGGGCCGGCCCTCCCCGGTCGAGCCAGCCAGGGCCACTACCGGTAAGACAAGCAGGAAGAAGTGGAAAATCATGGCTTTCATTTTTTTATCCCTCATTCATTATCCCTATCCCTTTTTCCTGTCCCCTGTTTTCTCATTTGGATGCACACTCCAGACTCCTGAACCCTCTCCCCCAATATATGCGCTCCTCCTCCCCTCTGTCAAACGGGGGGGATCCCAAATTGGCCGATAGAGAATTATCATCAAGCGAAAGTGCTTGATCTTGTAACAAATTATCACGATAGCGAGTGCACCCGAGCGTTTGAGGCCGGGTGAACCACGACACGACCCGTCGGGTGCTTTGATCGGGAATTTCGGGGGATGGCCAGGGGACGGGGGAAGAGACAGGCTCAGAACCAGATGAGACGGAAGCGCTGTCGCTCATCCAGCCGGGTGATGCCTTCTTCTCTGGCGGCGCGCACGGCCGCTTCGTATTCCTCGGCCGTAATCCTCCGGCCGAGGGGAGAACGGGGCGAGATTTCGCCGCTTGGATAATACTGGTCCATGATGTTGACATAAGTCTTGGGGGAGATCTCCGTCGCCAGGAAGTGCATGACTTTCCGAGTTCCGGCCAGGTTTTCGGGAAGAACGAGATGGCGGACGAGTAGACCGCGCCGGGCAATGCCCGAGTCATCGAGGACCAGGTCGCCAACCTGGCGATGCATTTCCTTGATGGCTTTCTTGGCCATCTCGGGGTAATCGGCGGCTGCGCAGTATTCAGCGGCCGGAGCTGGCTCGGCGAACTTGAAATCGGGCATGTAGATATCAACGATGCCGTCCAGGAGTTCGAGCGTTTCCAAAGCGTCATAACCGCTCGTGTTGTAAACGAGGGGGACCCGGAGGCCGGCTTCGATGGCCGTCGGAAGCGCCTTGAGGATCTGGGGAACATAATGGGTCGGGGTAACAAAATTGATGTTGTGGCAGCCCATCCGCTGCAATTCGACCATCATCCTCCCCAGCCGCTCAAAAGACACTTCGCGTCCGTCGCCGAGATGGCTGATCGAGTAGTTCTGGCAGAAACGGCATCGCAAGTTGCAGTGGGTGAGAAAAATCGTCCCCGAACCGCCCACTCCAACGAGTGGCCTTTCTTCGCCAAAATGGGGGGAATAGGAAGAAACTTCCGGAAGATAGCCCCCTCGACAGACCCCGCGCTCTCCCTTGAGCCGGTTGACGGCGCATCTTCTCGGGCACACGGTGCAGCTTTCCAGGGTCTTGAAGGCGCGCTCGACCCGCTCCGGAAAAACCCCATCGCGGTAAGCCTGAAGGTAGGACGGCTCAAAATTTTTAGTGGCCATTATCCATGCACTCAGCGTGTAATTATAACAGCAAACTCTATTGCCGCCAAAACGGCTGGCCTTGGTCAAATTTTTCTGTCGGGCTTGAGCTTGGTCCAAGTTCAAGCGGGGAATCAATCGGAATTGCGCTGGCGGGTTAGCCTTGGGCCAAGCCCTTCGAGTGGCGAGATGGTTCTTCTCAAATCTTCCCAAAGGGGTAGCTTAGTTGACGTATTCGATGAGGTCGAGGAAGGAATGAATTCAGGAAGAAAGTGGAAAAAAAGGCTTGCCTCCGGCATAATAAGTGTCCATGGTGAGATACGAAGAGCTTATCACTGTCCCCGCCTTTGACCGGATTCCGTTCCTTGATCATGGGTTTGGGACATCGGGCTGGAAAGAGGAGGATTTCGAGAAACTCAAAGGCGGACGGGGATTCAGGGTTCTTTATCTTCATCAGGTTCACTCCGATATCGTCCGTTTGGTCAGGGAGATTCCGGAGCAGGGTCAGCGCGGGGAGGAATGGCAGGGGGATGCTCTGGTGACAACCTTGCCCGGCCTCTTCCTCGTCATCAAGTCGGCCGACTGCCTGCCCGTGCTTCTTGTCGATAAGAAAAGGCGGGCTATCGCTGCCGTCCACTGCGGCTGGCGGGGGACACTCCTCAGCGTCCTCCGGAAAGCCATTTCAGTCATGAAGGAGAGCTGTGACTCCCTGCCCGAGCACATCCTTGCCGCCCTTGGCCCCGCCATAAGCGGATGGTGCTATGAAGTTGGAGAGGACGTGCGCCAGCGCTTCTTGACTCGAGAGTTTCCTGCGTCGCTCTTCCAGAGCGTTCCCGACCGACCCGGCAAGTATTATTTTGACCTCCGCGAGGCCAACCGGCTCGAGCTTCGCCAGGCGGGTGTTTGCGATAAAAACATCTTTTCTGTAGACATCTGCACCCATTGCGATTCCCGCTTTCCTTCCTTCCGCCGCGACAGAGAAAATACGGGGCGTATGTTCAGCTTCATCGGCCTAAGGCATGTGAGGTGAGAAAGCCCGTGGCAATCTGAGCGGGCATGGATTCCCGGCTGAACCAGAAGAAGACGGAGGTGATGTTGGAAGGGGGAAAGCGAAGCTTTCTCCTTCCCAAAAGCAGGTGCGGGAAAAGAGATGGCTTCGGAATCCCAACCCTGACCCTCCGCCCGCACTTTCCCGATGTTGGATCAAAGGCCCATTAATGCCCATTGGAGAATTGGGGGAACAGGCGAGGAGTTTGGGTGAGAAAGCCCGTCGAAGCCTGAGCGGGCACGGTTTCTCGAGCGAAGCGAGAGAAGAGCGAAGGCTGAGTCGGAGCGAGTGTCCTCGCTGGGGAAACGAGCGGGCTTCGGAATCCCAACTCCGAGCCTGGCAGGGGTGAACCGCGACAGGACCCGTGGGGTTATTATATCGG
>CAYUKK010000165.1:0-14607 GCA_964445305.1 uncultured Eubacteriales bacterium | reverse complement strand
GATTTTGACCGGTCGACCCGTTTGTCTGGCTAGGCGGGCGGCGATGACCGTGTGGTCGTTCACGCCCAGTTTGCTCCCAAAACCTCCGCCCATATAGGTTTTGATGACCCGCACCTTGCTGGCCGGGATGTTGAGGGCTCGGGCCAAGCCGTCGCGGACGCTGAAAATAGCCTGGGTCGAGTCCCAGACAGTGAGCTGGTCCTCGTCCCACTTGGCGATGCTGGCGTGAGTCTCGGCTGGGTGATGGATTTCGACGGCTGTTTTGTAGGTTCGCTCGAGGACGACATCGGCCTCGGCGAACCCCTTTTCCACATCGCCACGGCTGTACTCATTGAATTTTTCCACATTTCCAGAGTCATGAACCCGGGGAGCGCCTTCTTCTCTCGCCTTCTCGGGCGAGACGACATGGGGAAGCTGTCTGAATTCGACGCGGATGCGTCGCAGCGCTTCCTCGGCCGCGATTTCCGAAACAGCCGCCACGGCCGCAATGGGCTCCCCTTCGTATTTGACCTGGCCCTCTTTAAGTTGAATGACAGCTTCAACTCCAGGCAAGCTCTGGGCAGCGCTCAGGTCGACGGAGATGATTTCGGCTGAAGGATAAGGAGAGCGAAGGATTTTGCCATAGAGCAAATGGTCAAAGAAAAGGTCATGGGTATAGCGGGCTTTTCCGGTGACGATGAGGGGGCCGTCAACCCTCGATGTGGGGGCACCGATAAGCTTGAAATCCGCCTGTGCGGGTGAGGGCAGCTGTTGACCGTCGGGCTCTCTTCCTTTAGCCAATTCTAGGTAAGCCAGGTTGAGGTCCTTTTCTATTTCTGAAGCATGTTTCCTCATCTTAAGCCTTCCTCATGCGCTGGGATGCGGTGGCCACCGCTTCAAATATTTTTGAATAGTTCCCGCAGCGGCAGAGGTTGCCGCTCAGGGCTGATTTTATTTCGGCCGCTGTTGGCGTTTGATTTTTCTCCAACAGAGCCACCGAGGACATGATGAAGCCGGGTGTGCAGAAGCCACACTGGTAGCCGTCCTTGTCGATAAAAGCCTGCTGGACGGGATGAGGGTTGTCTTCCTTGGCTAAACCTTCCACAGTCGTGACTTTTTTCCCGTCGACCCTCCAGGCGGGGTAGAGGCAGGAATAAACAGGCTGGCCCTCGACAATCACCGTGCAGGCGCCGCATTCGCCGTGACCGCACATTAACTTCGTTCCCGTGAGCTTGAGCTTTCCTCGAAGCACATCAAGGAGCATTTCCCGAGGCTCGACTTCGAGAGAAACAGCCTGGTCGTTGACGGAAAAAGAGATGGACTTCCTCGAAACGATGGACGGTTGAGCCAATTCCTTAGTTAGAGTTTCGGCCGGATGGCTGAGCAGTCTGGAGGCGAGAGCAGTGCCAGCAGCTCCTCCGCCCAGACCTTTGATGAAATCCCTTCGGGTGATGGTTTTTTTCTTTCTTTTAGCTTGTGTTTCCATATTGCCCTCCCTTAGGCAAGCTGGCTATCTCCCGCCGTGGAGGAGGACGATGAGGAGCAGGCAGAGAGCGAGGGTGGCCGGCGAGGCAAGATGGCGGAATGCCTTGCTCTGAAGAAGAGCGTTAGGTGTGGCGGCAGCAGCCAGCACTCTTCGGGCGAGCCCAAAGCCCAGGGGCACGGTGATGAAAGAAAGGGCAATCGCCACCGGCGCATAGTAAAGAGAAAGGGGATAGCTCGTCCCAGGAACCACGCAAGCGGGAATACCGGTTGCATATTTCACCAGTGGGAAGAGGTTCACTGACACCAGTGCGCTGAGGCCGCCGAAGAGGGCGCGGCCGCCGATTTTCTCGATGAGGGTGGTTTTCGTGATGCCCAGAATGACAAGAAAAGCCAGACCTTCTGTCCAGAAAGCGAAAATGGGATTGGCTACAGCGCCATGGCGGATGGGAAGAGAAAGAAGCCAGGCATCGAATATTTTCATCACGGAAACGATGAGGAGAAGCCAGACCAGACTGATGATGCGGCGACTCAATACCCAGGCCGTGCTGAGAAAAAAGAGGGCCACGGCGGTCATCACCGAACCGGAGATGGAGGAAGCGCAGGACCTCAGCCCGACACCGAGCGCCGCTTCGGCCAGGCCCCAGAGGGCGCCAACCATCATGGTTACCATGAAGGGAGAAGGAAGGCGGTTATCAGACATCCTGACCTCCTTATCTTTGGCGATGCTAAACCAGGCTCGCTCTGATTATAGAAAGCCTTCTTTGCTTTGACAATACTTTTTTGTTGGGCACAAGATGGGAGAAATGGGCCCTCCGCGGCGATGCTCGGTTGAGCTAAATTCACGCGTGGCAAAAGTTTTCTCTGGCAAAAGGTCAACAGGTCTTGTCTTCTCCCCTAAGAATCGTCTGGATGATTCATCCCCTCTCCGGTTGACGAGGGCGAGGCTTCGTGGCTATGATAGGAGCGCGATGGCAATCAAAGAAGATGAGGTGATTTTTTATTCCGGATACAAGGGGGAAGAGACGCCGCGCGCCGTGCGCACCGGCGGGCATGAATATCCCGTTGACGAGGTGTTGTGGAGGAAGCGCGTCGTCGACCGAGCTACCGGAAAGATGGTTGAAAGATTTGGCTGTCGAATCGCTGGCCGGGAAATCGAGATAAGGAGAGACGAAACAGGCCGGACTGAGATCCTGCCGCCGGGGATCTTGCCCTGAAATTAACGTCGATAAGAAATTCGCTTCGCGTGAACTTTTTTCCTTTTTAGGGCGTGTATTACCAAGAGGAAGAGCTGGGTAGGTAAGATGGTGCGCCAACAAGAAGAGAATGTAGTTCATGACTATCGTTGATTATAACCACTATTGCACAAAGACCTTCGGGAGCTTGCTCTTTAGCTATGTTTTGCGGCCCGGCACGGTTTTTTCTTTGGAGTCGATTCCAATTATTTAAGAGGGGAAGACGGTCGCTATGAGCGGCTTAACTACGACGTCTTCTTGAAATTTTTTTAGTGGTTGCGGGTTTTGTAGTATGACCTGATAACCTACACCCTACCTTTTCCTCTCTCCATCATCAGAAGGCCATGAAAAGACAGGGGGCCTGTATCATCCGAAATCGCCATGAGAATATCGCCCTCGATGAGAACCGCTTGGCATCCTAAAAAATGAGGACGAGGCAAAGCGAACTGAATTGCTGGGAGACAACAGCTCTCTTTATTGGCAATAGGGAGGAAGCGCCGCGACAGACCGGTTCGGGAATTCCCATTGACGATTTTGGGTGTTAAGAAGATGAGCCCTGAGGTCGGGTGAAGGGCGAAATTGCAAGTTTGCGGCATGGACGCAGAATGAGGGGTCCACGTATAATAGATAGGAGCCAAGATGAGCCTTGATTTTCTCTTGCAGACAGACAGCTTTAAGCAGCTTCAACGTCATATTGCGGGAAAAAAGCTGCCCGTCCGTGTGTCTGGTCTGATTGAGCCGGCCAAGCCCTATTTCCTGGCCTGCCTCGCCAGGAGTTTAGACCAGCCCATTGTTTATGTCCAGCCCGAGTCCAAGCCGTTTTCTCGCCTGGAAGAGCAATGTCGCTTCTTTTTACGGGAGCTTTCCGTGGCCTGGGACCTCGATGTGCTTCCAGCTCTGGGAGTGAACCCTTATCAGGAGACCCTGCCTTCTCTTGAGACCGTAGCTTCCCGGATGAAATTTTTCCATCGTTTGCTCGGCGGGAGCCGTTCTCCCTTTCTCCTTCTTACTAATCCTATCGGTTTACTCAAGCCTTTTCCCTCCCCGGCTGATTTGGCCAATTCCTTTCTTGAGCTGGGCGAGGGTTCTCGTCAAGACCGTGATGCCTTCCTCCACGTCCTTCAGGAATTCGGGTACATCAGGGAAGATCTTGTCGCTTCCCCCGGCGAATTCGCCTGGCGCGGGGGCATTGTCGATGTCTTCTCGCCATGGGCAGCGAATCCCTACCGCGTCGAGTTTAGCGGCGATGAAGTGGCCTCGGTCCGGGAGTTCGATATTTCGAGCCAGCGTTCCATCGCCCGAATTTCGAGGATCGTGGTCCCGTCGCTGCGGGAATTCCCCGCCCGCTCTGCCTTCGTCGAAGAATGGGCGGGACTCGCCCAGAAAATGTCGAGCTCGGCTGGCCCGGATTTAGAAGAAAAAGTGGAGGCTCTTCGGAGAGGAGAATTCTTCCCCAGTTTTGCTTTCCTTTCCCTCCTTCATCAGGAACGGTTTGTGCCGTTCACTCATTACTTGAAAAACGCTCTGTTTGTCCTCGATGAGCCGGTCGAAATGGAAGAGGAGTGGAAAGAAAGCATGAAGGAGGCTGAGCTCCAATATCAGGCGCTCCGGGAAAAGAAAGCCTTCTGCCTTGCGCCGGAGGAAATTTTCCCCTCGGCTCTCTGGGAAAAGGTGAAGGAAGGCTCTGTCCAGCTCGAGAGCTTTTCTTCTTTTCAGGGGGAGAAGAGCCACGTTCTGTCCTTTCCATTTCAATCGGTGCCTCGCTTTGAAAATCGCCTGCCGTTTTTCCTCCGCTATTTAAGGAGAATGCAGCGGGCTCGAGAGCGAGCTGTCCTCTATCTATCCAACGCGGCTGTCCGGGAGAAACTCGTCAACCTTTTGGCCCAGGACCGCATCCGAGCGCGAGCAGAATCGAACCCTCTGTCTTCGCCGAGGTCGGCCGAGGTCCTCCTTTACGTCGGAATGCTGGAGAGAGGATTCAGCTATCCCCCGGAACGGATTGCTTATTTTTCGGAGAAGGACATTTTCACCGAGGAAAAAGTCCTCATCAGTCGCCCTTCGCGGAGGCGATTTGTCTCCCATTTTCAGGACCTTAAGGATAATGATTACATCGTCCATGCCGATTACGGGATTGGCGTGTTTAAGGGTCTGGTCAAGCTCCACGTCGATGGCCGAGCCGCCGAGTTCATGGAACTCGTTTACCAGGACGGGGACAAGCTCTATGTGCCCGTCGAGGATCTGAACCTCGTCCAGAAATATTCGAGGGTCAGCGCCGCCCCGCCCGTCTTGAGCAAGTTAGGGACGTCAACCTGGCAGAAGACGAAGGAGAGGACGCGCCGGGCGATCGAAAGGATGGCCCGTGAGCTCCTTGAGCTTTATGCCAAGAGAAAGGCAGTCAAGGGGTTTAGCTTCAGTCCCGCGGGCAGTTGGGAGATGGAATTCGACAGGACGTTTGAATACGAAGAGACAGAGGACCAGCTCCGAGCCATTAAAGAGATCAAAAAGGACATGGAATCGGATTCACCCATGGACCGCCTTGTCTGCGGCGACGTCGGGTACGGGAAAACCGAGGTGGCCATGCGGGCTGCCTTCAAGGCAGTGATGGACGGCAAGCAGGTGGCTGTCCTCTGCCCGACGACCGTCCTGGTCAGCCAACATCTCAAGAGTTTCCGTAACCGAATGGTGCTTTTCCCTGTTCGCGTCGAGGGCCTGACTCGATTGCAGTCCAAGAGGGAGCAGAAAAAAGTCATTCAGGACCTGAAAAAAGGGTTAGTCGATGTGGTTATCGGCACGCATCGGCTGCTTTCGGCCGACGTTGAATTCCATGACCTTGGGCTGCTCATCATCGATGAAGAGCAGAGGTTTGGCGTCAAGCATAAGGAGAAACTCAAGCAGATAAAAGAAACGATCGATGTCCTGACTCTGACGGCGACGCCAATTCCGCGCACACTCAACCTCTCTCTTTCGGGGCTCCGTGACATAAGCCTCATCGAGACACCGCCCAAGGATAGGCTGGCTATCCATACGGTTGTCGCTCCCTTTGACAAGAGACTCATTGCTTCAGCCATCAAGCAGGAGCTGGGGCGGCAAGGACAGGTTTATTACATCCACAACCAGATAGAGGACATCGAGGAAGTGGCCAGGATGATCGGGGGACTCGTCCCCCAGGCCAGGGTAGTATTCGTCCACGGGAAGATGGCCGGCGGGGAGATTGAGAAGCGGATGATTGAGTTCATCCAGGGCAAATACAATGTTCTGATTTCAACGACGATCATCGAGAACGGCATTGATATTCCTCTCGTCAACACCCTCCTTGTCGACCGGGCTGACCAGTTCGGGCTATCCCAGCTTTATCAGCTTCGAGGCCGGGTGGGGCGCTCTTCGCGGCAAGCCTATGCGTACTTTTTTGTCCCTCCCTATTGGGAACTTAGCCCTCAAGCAAGGGAGAGGCTCAAAGCTCTCCAGGAGTTCAGCGAGCTGGGTTCTGGCTTCCGGTTGGCGGCCAGAGATCTCGAAATTCGGGGTGCGGGAAACCTGCTCGGTTCCGAGCAGCATGGTTATATCGAGGCGGTCGGGTATGATTTTTTCATGGAGCTCCTGGACCAAACAGTGAAAGAGCTTCGGGGAGAGAGGAAAGAAGAAACGAAGACAGAAATCAATCTCCGGGTGGATATCCGCATTCCTGAGGACTATCTTCCTCAGATCAGCTTGAGGCTGAACCTTTACAAGCGTGTTTCTTCCATCGAATCGCTCGAGGAAATCCCAAGAATCAGGGAGGAGATAAGAGACCGTTTCGGCCCCCCGCCCAAGAGTGTCGAAAACCTTCTTCGCTACGGGGCGGTCAAGTTTCTGGCTCGAGAGCGGAAGCTCAAGTCGCTGGATAGAATTGGTAATCGGCTTGTCATGAAGCTTGATGGGGCGTCAGCCATCGAACCGGCGCGCCTTTCTCGTCTTCTCCAAAGTAAAGGAGGGTCATTGTCACCCCAGGGAATCCTGACGCTCTGGCTTCTTTCGGATGAGGAAGAGAAGGCGCTGGAGGAAACGATCGCTATCTTGAAGCAGTTATAGGGATAGACTATAATGGCCTTGCTGAAAATGGAAGAAAGATCAGGCGGCGCCAAGGCCGCTTTTCGTCTGCTCCTCTGGTTGCTTGTCGCGGCATGGATAGCGGTAGGGTGTGGGAGCAAAAAGAAAGGCGCTCCCGAGTCACCTCTTCCTCTTCCCGAAAGCGAGACAGAAGACCGAGTCATCCTCAGCGTCGGAGAAACGGAGTACCATAGCTCGGATTTTAGAAAATATATTCGGGATGCTTTCGGAGAGAAAGCGGACACTCTCGAACCAGCGACGTTGAGCCGTCTCCTCGATGAATTTATGGAAACGAAACTCCTTCTCCACGCGGCCCGACAGAAAGGAGTTGTTGTCTCCGAAGAGGAGAAAAACGTCTATTTGGAGAAGGTCAAGCAAGGAGGCGGAGGCGAAGAGTCGGCGGAGCTTTGGGAGTTCGATTCCGGCGACTTCACGGAAAAGCTGGTCATCGAAAAATATCTTGCTCAGGTCACCCAGAATGTGACCGTGGAGGACGAAGAAATTAGACGTTACTACGAGCTTCACAAGAGCGAATTCTTCCTACCCGAGAGGTATCAGGTCAGCCAGATCCTTCTTCCGACCGAGGCTGAAGCAGTGGAGACTTGGGAAAAGTTGAGATCCGCTTCCGAAGAGGAGTTCAGGGCGGCGGCCCGGACGAAGTCGATTGGACCAGAAGCAGCCCACGGTGGCGAGATGGGCATCTTCCAGAAGGGGCAGCTCCCTCAAGAAATGGAAGCGGCGATATTCTCTTTAGCCGAAGGTGAGGTGAGTTCGATCATCGAGTCCTCTTACGGGTTCCACATTTTTCGACTGGATAAAAAGTTTGAATCCGAATGGCTCTCCTTGGCCGAAGCCTCGGCTTCTATCTCCCGCATGCTCCTCGACCTGAAGATCAAGCAGGCTATCCGGCTTCATATTCAAAGCCTCGAGGGAAGCCTGAAATGGCAACTCTTCCCCGAAAATCTGTTTTTTCCCTACCAGAGGAACAAATCATGAAGCTCGGGAGGAGACTGGCTGCCTTCCTTCTCCTTCTCGCCGGCTTTTTGGGGATGGAAGCGGGGGAGGTCATTGAAGAAATCGTCGCCATCGTCAATGACGACATCATTACCCTTTCCCAAGTCAAACAGTATCACGACTCTCTCTATCAGATGCTCCGGTCCCAGTTGCAGGGGGAAGAATTTGAGAAGCAATATGATCGTCTCAAAGGAGAAATCCTCGATAATATGATCACCGAGCTGCTCCTCCTCCAATTAGCCAGGCAAAAACAGCTCAACGTCAGCGAACAAGTGAAGGATGCTGTCGAAAGGATTAAGAAGGAAAACGAAATCGAGTCTGATGAACAGCTCCGCTATGAGCTTTCCCGGCAAGGCATAGATTATGAGCAGTGGCTCAAACAGCTCGAAGAAAATTTTTTGCGGCAGGCCCTCATCTTCACTGAAGTTGACCGCAGCCTTGTCCTCGACGATTCAGAAATCGTTAACTATTACAAGGGCCATCCTGAAGAGTTTATTGAGCCAGAGCAATACACAATCCGGGCCATCTATTTTTCCTCTGAGCACAGGGACAGGGAGGAAATCCAGTCTCTCCGGAGAGAGGTCGAGGCGAAGCTCAGGGCTGGGGAGGATTTCAGTCAACTGGCGGGCGAATATGCGGACAGTCCGCTGCGAGAAAATAAGGGCGACCTGGGGACGTTCAAGAAGGGCGAGCTGGACAGAACGATTCAGGATGCGGTGGCCAAACTGAAGCCAGGTGAGCTGACACCTTGGTTGGAGGCAAGAGGAGGATGGTACTTGGTGAAGCTGGAAGAGAAAAAGGATAGTCGGCTCAGGTCTTTCGAAGAAGTCAAGCAGGAGATTGAGGAGAAAATATTCGCCCAGAAGCGGTCCGTCAAGCTGAGGGAATTCCTCAAGCAAATCAGGGAGAAAAGCTATATCAAGATCCTCAAACCCAACCCCCTCAACTTTTAGGTCGGAGCCCTCGAGGCTGCCTCAACCATTCAAGAAATAAAAACGGCCGCCGCCAGGGCAGTTGTCCAGAGTCCCTTCTCTCCCTTGGTGGTCTGGGTTATGCTACGTGTTCTGACGAACAAGTCTTCGGCGATGCGATAGGTCTGCTCCTTTTTCTCCTCAGTCCAGATCTGGTTGATGTCGAAATTCTTCCCCAGCGTGGTGGCCAGCATGTAGGCCGCCAGCTGCTCGGCGTAGAGTCCGGCCTCCTTCTCGCTCTGGCCAAAGCTGTGGTGTTCGGAGAGGTATCCGTAATGGACAGGGTTGTTGGGGATGGCCAGGCCCACGGAAGCAGAAATGAGCCGGTGGGCTTCGTTGGTCGAGTTTTCGCTCATCACGAGGAAGACAATCTGCCCCGGCCGGAGAGATTTCAGGCCCTCTTCTCGGGAAATGAGCTTGCAGTGAGGAGGAAAGATGCTCGACGTCTTGACCAGGTTGAACGGCGCAATGCCGGCGTCGCGGAGCGCCTGCTCGAAGCTGGCCAGCTTCTCCTTGTGCTGGCCGCGGCCTTTGGTCAGAAACAGGCAAGAGGGAATGATGGTCTTCATGAATTACCTTCGGCTCAAGGATTCTTCTGGCCTTGCTTTTTCTCCATGCCGACAGGCTCAGGCTCCTTGAAGTCGATGGTGCGGGAGATGTCGTATTCCCCGAGGAAGATGTGCGGTGAGCCCTTGGATTGGATGAAAAGCCGGCAGACGACAGGCCTCCACTGGGGGTTGTCTTTGAAAGAGGCCAGGGTCTTGCCCTCGACGCCAAAATTGCTCTTGAGAGTGATCACGGGACTCATCTCGCCAGGCAAGACAGGCTCTTTCCGGATAGCGGCCAGGAAATTATCTCCAAGGTTCTCTTTTTCGTCCTTGAACTTGAAGATGGCGTTGAAGTTGAGATAGTTGAGAGGTTTGGAAGAGACATTCTTAACGCGGAAGGAGATGGCGGGTACGAGGATAAGCTTGGGAGGCCAGGGCTGGTAGGCCTTAGCTACCCATTTCGTTTCGATATCGACGATTTCCACGGAATTCTTCAGCTCCTCGGGCGAAGTGGATTTACAGGCAGGAAGCCAGACGAGGGACAAAAGAACTGCCGTAAGCATCAGGGGAGCCACTTTTTTTCTCATTTCTATCCTCCGTTTCTCATCTTTACTATAACGGACGGTCGATATTTATTCAATGCTGATTTTCTCCTGAGGGGGCAGGGGATTCCTTGTCTTTCCTCACCGGACCGCCTGAGAGGCAAAAACGGGTTCGACCTCGAATTCATGAAAGAGAGGGAGGCTCTCCTTAAGAGCGAGGAAAGTTTCGGGGAAGGGATGGCCTATGCCCACCGCGGTCCCCATCTTCCGGGCCAGCTTAAGAAGCTCGATGAGTTTTTGCTTGGAAAAATTGACATCCACTGAAGTGTCCAGAAAGACGTGGCGAAAGGCAGACCGGATGCCCATCCGTTTTGATAAATCGAAAGCAATGGAATTGCCCGTCGTTCGACTATCGACGAAGTAAAGTTGGCGCTCGGCGATTACCTCAAGGATGGGCCGCATGGCCGACGGCTCCTGGGTGATCTTCGAGCCCATGTGATTGTTGACCCCCTTGATGAACGGAACTCTGGCCAGGAAATCCTCCGTCATGGTCCGGATCTCCTCCTCCCCCATGTCTGACCGGATGCAGCTCGGACTCCCATCATTTTCTTCCTGATGATTGAGAGATTCGCAGGGAAGATGGAGCATGACCTCCAGCCCCTTCTGGTGAGCCACCGTAGCTGTCTCGCGCGCATACGGACTCAAGGGAAGGATGGCCACCGTGAGGGGAATGTTCAGGCCGACGAGTAGGTCGAGAGCTTCGAGGCTGAAGCCCATATCATCGATGATGATGGCCACCTTGCTCTGGGCCGGTTGTGGAACCGAACTGACTTCCTTTTCTGGAGGTTCAGGGTAAGCGCATCTAAAGAGAAGGGATAGCTCGCCTCTCCCCTTCTTCCTGACCCGCCATGAGTAGGTTATCTCTGTCTCACCCTTTTTTTCTTCCTTGGACACGTCAGTTCCCAGATTAAGCAGGTCCCTTTCGAGTTCAGAAGCAAAAGCAGCATAAGAATCAAGGGGGACTCGGACAACGATCTGGCGAATTCCAGAATCTCCCTCGCCGGACTCGATGGCTGATTCAGGAACGTTGTGTTTAGTAAGCAAAGAACGGGCCATCTCTTCGAGCGGCTTTGGCCGTGTCGTCGTTTTGGGAGGGGGGCGGAGTGCGGAAAAGAAAAAAGAGCTATCTCCTTTCCGCAGGTTGATATAATCCAATCCAAGCAGGGAAATGACCGCCAGCGAGAGGAAGGTCAAATAAAGACGACGAAGGTAGGAATCGATTCTTTTCTTCTCAGGGGTTGGACCTCCGTCCATCGATCACGGCGCGGAAAGCAGGCTTTTCGATTTTTTCAAATATGCGCTCGAGCTCAAATCCTCCCTTTCCACAAGAACATCTGGTTCGACACCCCGTCCCCATACTTGGGCTCCGGAACGAAGGGAGAAAACTCCAGAAGTGAGAAGGAGGGAGGTGCCGTCCGGTAGCGGGAAAAAGCCATTTTGCCCGGCTAGGCCAGGAGTGGGAACTCCGATGACCTTCGCCCTTCCATTCTCCTTGAGGACAGCGGCCACCGCCTCAGCAGGACCCAACGTCGCTTGGCTGACCCAGACCAGCAATGGTGTGTCGGGAAGAAGAGGGTCTTCAGAAGCAGCGAGGGCTTCCCTTTTTCCACCGGCCTTTTCCAGGTATCCGATGGGTTCTGTTTTGAGGAAAAGATTGATGAGTTGGCGGGCTTCTTCGAAAGTGCCCTCTGGGCAGGTGCGGAGGTCGATGATGAGGGGTTTGTCGAGGGATCTAAGACGCGGCAGAATCCCGGTCTTGAGCTCGGTCAATAACGGAGGCGAAAGCCGGAAAACCTTGAGGATACCTCCAACCTCTTTTTCCTCAGAATAGGACGCTCGCTCAGCTTTCAACCGGGCTCTTTCGATTTTGATTTCCAGCGTTTTCTCATCCCGGAGGACCTTCAGCTCAACTGGCTCTCCTTCCGTTCCTCGGAGAATGACGTTGGCCTCCGTCAGGCTCATGGATGAGGTCGATTGCCTGTTGATTTCTGTAATCACATCTCCAATCTGTAGTCCAGCTTCGAGAGCAGGCGAGTCCTCGTGGAGGCCAACGACGGCCAGGAAGGCGCCCGGTTTTTTAAAAAGAATCAGGCCGGTTTCGGCAACGATGTTTTCCTTTTGAGCCAGGTAGCGAGCTGTTGTTTGCCTGTCCAGATAGCCTGAGCAATTGTCCAGAGAATTGACCAGCCCCCGGAAAGAGCCTTCGATGACTTTGTTCGGGTCAACTTCTTGGATGTAATCATTCCGAACATGACGGAAGACGGCTTCTAAGAGATGAAGTTGCTTGGGAGGCGAAGAGGGGCGAGAGATCTGTCTTAGGGAGCCGTCCTCTACGAGCACAAAGAAAGGCAAGAGGACGAGAACGCCAACGAAAAGAAGTCTTATTTTTTTCACGAACCTAACTCATAAATTGTTTTTTTATTCTATCATCTTTTCTTTAGCCATTGCAAGGGATCGAGGGGCTTGGATTTGAACCGGATTTCGAAATAGAGGCACACGCCTTTGAGCGAACCGGAGTCGCCAACCAGGGCGATGGGCTGGCCCTCCCTGACGAGACTCCCCTTTTCGACCAGGAACTCCGCGCAATGACCGTAGAGAGAATAATAGTTGAGCCCGTGGTCAATGATCATCAGGTTGCCATATCCCTGGAAGTAGTCGGCAAAAATGACCTTGCCGGGATGGATGGCATTGACAATGGAATTTCCTGGCGAAGGGGAAATCTCAATGCCGTTATTCATGGTGATGGTGTTGAACTGAGGGTGGCGCTCCAGCCCGAATCGAGTTAGGATTTTGCCCGAAATCGGCCACGGGAGCTTGCCCTTTTTTTCATAAAAGGGGATGAATCGGAAAGGGAGGACAAGCTCTTCGGCCTCCAATCGCTTCATCAAGGACTGGAGTTGTTCAGCTCGGTCGCGCTGTTCCTGCAACGCCTGCTCGTAGATTCTCTTGTTTCGTTGAACGTTCTGGATGAACGCTTTGTTTTCCGCCTCTTGAGCTTCCAGCTGGCGCTTCTTTTCCGCTGCCTCCTCAAGGAACTGAGCAATTTCTTTTCTTTTGTTTTCTTGGGCGAGCTCGGCCGTTTTGAGCTCGGACATCGCCTTCAAAAAATCGGCAATCACTTTCTTTTGATGGGAAGCCAAATAGGACAGATGTTTGCTTTCGGTGAGGATAGCACTCATGTTCCCCGTTTCAAGAAGGAACTGGAGGAAGTCGAATTTTCCGTATTTATAGAGAGTGACCAGAGTTTTTTCCATGGCCCGCTGCTCGCTTTCGACTTTTCGCTTGAGGAGGTCGATATCATTTCTCAGCGAGGCCAGCTCCCCATTCGTTTTCTCCATCTGGAGAGAAAGACGGATGATTTCGGCTCGGATCAATCCTTTCTTCCAGGATATTTCGTCAAGCTGAGAAAGGAGCGTGGCTTCTTTTTTCCTTTCCGCCTTGATCTTTGATTCGAGGGCCTGGATTTCTTGGGTTATTTTGTTCAGGCGTTTTTCCAGCTCAGAAATGTCCTGGGAGGCGAAGATCAAAGAGAAATGGGAAAAACTGAGTAAAAGCAAAAGGGTCGGCCTTCGGAAAACCCCCAAAAACTTCATTTTCTGGTGACGTAAATGAGGCCGCCGATAATTCCGAGGACGAGCACAAAAACGACATCGACGAGCGAGAACGTGAAAGCGGCCTGCGGAGAAATCGAATAAAACTTAAAAATTTCGATATAAGAGCCTTCCCGGAGTCCCAGGCCGTTTATAGTGATGGGGATAATCTGGATGAGCAGAACGATAGGAATGAAGATGAAATAGTCGATGAAGTGGATCTTCAGGTGTAGAGCTTGACCGATCAAGAAGTAGTAGATAATGACGTTGAGCTGAAGGAGAACAGCCCACAATGTGGCCCGAAAGAAGGGGCCTCTTTGCGTTCGGTAATGAAGGATGGTTTTTCTGAAGAGGAGGATTTTGTCGCGGACTTTTTTCAGGAACCCTTTCGAGGGGATAATCCGGAGCACGGCGGTCGCCATGGGGCTGAAGAATCCGATGACCATGGCCAGACCAGCCAAACCAAGGAGGAGGGAAACCCAGATGACGGGAATCTGTCTCGCCATGTCCATGCGGTAAAGAGAGGCGAAGAGGGCAAAAAGGAAAAGGACGACAATGCCCGTGAAGCGCTCGACCAGGACGATGGCCGAGGATTTGAGCAGCGACCGGGAGAAGCGCGAGCCATCCCAGATGCGGACGATGTCGCCTCCGAATCGGGTGGGCAGGAAGTTATTGAAGAACGTGCCAACCAGATAAGACTTGGCAAGAAAGTCCAAGGGGATGTTGTCTCCCTGGGCTCTGGCCAGTATTTGCCACCGAAGAGCACTGATCAAAAGTCCGATAGCGTGAAGGGAAAAGGACACAACCAGCCACGCCGGGTTGAGTTCCTTGATTTTGTTTGCGATGTCCCGGACCGAAGTCTGCGTGGTAAGAAGAAAAACAAGGATGGAGAGGCTAAAAATGGCTCTGAGCGCCAGGGTCAGAGTTTTCTTTTTCGGCGGCATGACCTGGATTCCTTATTTACCATAAAACGGAGAATTTTGTAAGAAATGGGTATATACCCGAAATTCCCGATCAAAGCACCCCACGAGTCCTGTCGTGGTTCACCCCCGGCCAGGCTCGGGGTTGGGATTCCGAAGCCCGCTCGTTTCCCCAGCGAG
>CAYUKK010000164.1:0-35233 GCA_964445305.1 uncultured Eubacteriales bacterium | reverse complement strand
AGTCTAGCTTGGACTCAATTTTTGAGCCAAAAATGCCCCTTTTGGGCCAAAAATCTCGACGGTCTGCGAATCTGCTAAAAGCAATAGGCCGTGTTTTCCCCTCTTAAGCCGCTCTTCCTGAGGAAGTTGCGGAATCGCTGTTGCAAGCCAGAATTCCTTGACTTCCAGGGCCAAATTCAAATATACAATAAGGCAATTCCCACTTAAGGAGTCGCTCATGAGCTATCAACCCTATGTTCCCGAAAAAACAGATATGAGAGAGTTCACCCTGCGGGCCCTCGTTCTCGGCATTCTCATGACCGTCATCCTGGGCGCCGCTAACGCCTATCTGGGACTTCGAGCCGGCATGACGATTGCGGCCACCTACCCGGCCGCTGTCATTGGCATGGCCATCCTCAAATTGATGAAAGGTTCCATCCTCGAGGAAAACATGGCTCGAACCGTTGGTTCGATCGGCGAGTCGGTGGCCGCTGGCGCCATTTTCACCATTCCTGCCTTTGTCATTGTTGGCGCCTGGACCAAGTTCAACTCTGTAGAAGCCTACCTGAAGTCGACAGCGTTGATGTTCGTCGGCGGCCTGCTGGGTATCCTCTTTGTCACGTTCTTGCGACGGGTCATGGTTACTGACCCCGAACTCGTCTTCCCCGAATCTGTCGCTGCTTCAGAAATCCACAAGGCTGGCCAAAAAGGGAGCCAAGGGGCCAAGTTCCTCTTTCAGGCCATGGGCGTTGGCGCGTTCATCTACGCTCTGGGCGTCGTAAAAATTTTCTCGGCAACAAGAGATTTTGTCATTAAGGTCGGCAATCTCGGGGCAAGCTTTGTCCGATTGGGAGCCGAAAGAGCGGCACCCAAAGTGGAGGCGGGAGGAACCGCCGTCGTGGCTGGCCCTGGCATCTATCCCGCCTACATCGGGGTCGGCTACATCATCGGGCCCAGGCTGGCCTCCCTCAATTTCGCTGGTGGCGTTCTCGCCTGGGGTTTGTTTGCCCCCCTGCTCATGTTCTTCTTGGGACCCCAGCTGGTCGAGAAATTCTACGGCTCAGGGGCAGCCATGGCCCAGGTCGAATGGGGCTCGATGATGGTCAATGTCTGGAAGTTCATCATCCGTCCCATCGCCGTAGGCGGAATGCTGGTTGGCGCAGGCTACACGCTTTTCCGAATGCGGAAGAACCTGGCTGCGGGCATGAAAAGGTCGATTAGCGACGTCAAGAAAGCTGCCGGACAGGTGGAAGTTACCTCGCGTTTAGAAAAAGACCTCAACATCAAAGCTGTCCTGGCTGGCCTCGCTGTCACCTTTATCTTGATGATATTCGTTTACAACATCTTTTCTCGTTCTTATAGCTCGGCCATCCTCGCGGCAGCGGTCATGGCTGTGGCCGGGTTTTTCTTCGCCGCCGTCTCGGGCAACCTGGTCGGTCAGATTGGCTCATCGAACAACCCCATCAGCGGCCTTACCCTCTCCACACTCATCATTGCCGCGCTCCTCATGGTTCTCATCGGCGCCACGGGCATGAGCGGCGTCGAAGCAGTCCTCGGTGTCGCGGCCGTTGTCTGTGTGTCCTCGGCTGTCGCCGGGGAGATGCTCCAGGACCTCAAGGTCGGGCATATCTTGGGAGGGACACCGTGGAAGATGCAGGTTGGGGACATCTTCGGCATCCTGATCGCGTCGCTGGTCCTTTTCTTTCCATTAATGATTCTCCACGGAGCTTTCACTTTCGGCAGCAAAGACCTGGCCGCGCCCCAGGCCGGACTCATGGCAGCCCTCTCGCAAGGCATCGTCGGCGGCGAGATGGCCTGGCCTTTGGTCGTCGTCGGGATTTTCATGGGGTTTGCCCTCATCCTCGTCCAGGTCAGGTCGCCGATGCTCGTGGCTGTGGGCATGTACCTGCCACTCGAAACGACCTTTGCCATCTTCTGCGGGGGAATGATCAAGGCTATTGTCGACCGAGCGGCGGCCCGGAGAAACCTCAACCCCGCCCAGAAAGCTCGGGTTGAGAATGTCGGAATCCTCCTTGCCTCAGGGCTTATCGCCGGGGAAGCCCTGACAGGGCTTCTCAACGCAGCCTGGAAGTTCCTTTTCTTCCAGAATATCCTCAAGTTCGATGTGCCCGTCGTTTTTTCGAACGCCAGCTATATCGTCGGGGTGGCCGTGCTAATTCTCATTGGCTTCTATCTCGTCGCCATCCCGCTCCGTAACGCCGGCGCCGCTGATGAGCCACCCCCACCCTCAGCGGTTATCTGAACACAAAGGAAAAGGTCCTTACTCGAATTTGAAAAAACCTCGAGGATGACTTAAAATCTATTCTCAAAAAATGCCCATCTTGCCGATCATCAAATACGGACACCCCGTGCTGACCAGGAAAGCTGAAGCTGTCCTGTCTATTGATAAGGAAATCATCGAACTGGCCCGCAACATGGTCGAAACGATGCACGCTGCGCCCGGAATAGGTCTGGCCGCCCCCCAGGTCAACGTGAGCAAGCGTCTCATCACGGTCGACCTTTCAGTCGGTGAAAAACCCGACGAGCTCCTTATCCTCGTCAACCCTGAATTGCTCGAAACCGAGGGAGAAAGCCTTTCCGAAGAGGGGTGCCTGTCCGTGCCTGGAATCCAGGAGAAGGTCAGAAGACCCGCCCGGGTGCGCATCCGGGGTATCGACCTGGAAGGAAAGGAAAGAATCCTCACCGCCGAAGGCCTGCTCGCTCGCGTTTTCTGCCACGAAATTGACCATATCAACGGCCGGCTGTTCATCGACAACCTCTCCCCCCTGAAAAGGTCGCTCGTCAAGAAGAAGCTGAAGAAAGAATTGCATTCTGGCTGATTCGATGAGGGTTGTTTTTTTCGGGAGCCCAGCCTCAGCTCTTCCTTCCCTGGATAAGTTGCTTCAGGCTGGTCATGCCGTGGAACTCGCTATCACCCAGCCGGACAGGCCGGCCGGGCGAGGGAAAAAGCTCACTCCGCCCCCGGTCAAGCAATTTGCCCTCAGTAAGGGCATTCCAGTTCTCCAGCCTGAAAAAATTAAGCGGGACGAAACGGCTCTCGAGGCTGTCCGGAGGATAAACCCTGACGTCAATATCGTCGTCGCCTATGGCCAGATTATTCCTCCCTCCATCTTTAACCTCCCTCGGTTCAAGTCCCTCAACGTCCATTTCTCTCTTCTCCCCAAGTACCGCGGGGCTTCGCCTGTCGAGTGGGCCATCCTCAATGGCGAGGAAAAAACGGGCGTGACCATCTTCGAGCTCAACGAAAGAATGGACGAAGGCGACATCCTGGCTTCGACTGAAACAGCCATTCAACCGGCCGAAACCGCCACTGAGCTCGAACAACGACTCGCCCACCTGGGAGCTGAACTCCTCGTCCAGACCCTGCACAGGCTCCCTTCCCTTCCCCGCTTTCCCCAGGACCATTCCCAGGCTTCCTACGCCCCCCGCCTCCGAAAGGAAGACGGCCAAATCGACTGGACAGAACCCTCCCTGACCATCGAAAGGAAAGTTCGGGCCTTGGGGAGCTGGCCGGGCACCTACGCTTTCTTCCGAGGCCAGAGAATTCTCATTCGGAAGGGAAGGAGAATCCCCGGGGCCAGGGCTGATTGGCCGCCAGGACAAGTGGTCGAATTAACGAAGGAAGGGATAGTCGTCAGTTGCGGCGGAGGAACCCTCTTCCTCATCCAGCGTTTGCAGCGGGAGAATAAAAAAGAAATGGATGCCTTAGCTTTTGTTCAAGGGATGAGAATCAAACCGGGTGATTCTTTTGAATAAATATTGGGGCCGGGGACAAGACTTACTCTTCGAGGATATACCGGTAAGGGTTGACCGGCCGGTTATTCAGCCTGACCTCGTAATGAAGGTGGGGACCGAGAGCCTTGCCCGACTTGCCGACGAGGCCGATCACGTCGCCGCGTTTCACTCTCTGACCGGCCTTGACCAAAAACTTGCTCAGGTGGAGGTAATGCGTCGTCAACCCGCCGCCATGATTGATGACAACGTAGCGGCCACTCATGCTATCGCTTCCCAGTTTGAGGACAATTCCATCCGCCGTGGCCACAACGGGATTCCCGAAATTGGTGGCGATGTCAAGCCCATAATGGAACGTTCGCTTGCCCGTGAACGGGTCTATTCGGGGAGCGAAGGCAGAACTGACCCAGCCCATGGTCGGCCAGATCGTCGGGGTGGAAGCCAGTTTGGCCATTTGGATTTCAAAAAAATTGGCCAAGATGTCCAAGTTTTTCCCGATGTCCTCGGCCTTAGCCGTAAGATTCTGGGCTTCTTGAAGATTCAAGCCCTGCGTTAGCTGAGGTCCGTTGGCCGTCTCTTCGCCCTCCAACCCCTCCGTGTCACCGCCGCCGATTCCGAACTCCTTGAGCACCTCGGAGGATTTAAGCCCCGCCATGACATTGAGCTTTTCTGTATAGGTTTTGAAGCTCTGGAGGCGGTCCTTGAGCTTGCTCACTGTCGCATCGTACTCTTGGAGTTGCTTCCTCTGCTCGGCATTCTCCCTGAGGAGGCGATGATACTTGGCCCGGGTTACGCTCATCGTGAAGTAATCCACCAGGAATCCGACGAGGGCGACAAAGCACAAAACCGAGAGAGCAAGCAGAGTTTTGAGGGCTCTCCCGGACACGGTGAGGCACTTGAACTCCTCAGCACAGTGGGGAACAAAAATAAGGGAGAACTTTTTTTTGGCCATTGGCTTTCCTTTGATTACCAAATAAAAAAATCCATGTCAAGAGAGAATTTTATTTTTTTGCCTTTGGCTTTCCCTTCCCGATATGTTCCTCAATCCAGCGGATAATATCCTGAGTCGAAGTCCCGGGAAGGAAGATCTCGCGAATGCCCAGCCTTTTCATCCGCGGGATATCCTTCTCCGGGATGATCCCTCCAGCGATGACAGGGATATCCCCTGCTCCTTTGTCTCGGAGAAGCTTCATAATTTTAGGAAAGAGAATGGGGTGAGCCCCCGACAGGATACTGAGGCCAATGAGGTCGACATCCTCCTGGACAGCAGCGTTGACAATTTCCTCAGGTGTCCGTCTGAGGCCCGTGTAGATGACTTCCATGCCGGCGTCCCGCAGAGCCCGACAGATGACCTTGGCTCCCCGGTCGTGGCCATCCAGTCCTGGCTTGGCGATGAGAACCCTCAACTTTTTTCTCGGCATGGCAACCTCCTCAGGTTCTATCCCTCCTAATAGGAAATCGGCTCCTGGTATTCGCCAAAAACTTCCTTCAAGGCGTCCATGATTTCGCCCAGGGTGGCGTAAGTTTTGACAGATGAAAGCAGGAAGGGCATCAAGTTCTGTCCGTCGCGAGCCGCCTTCTTGAGGTCGCTCAAGGCATGCGCGACAAGGGTCTTATTCCGCGTCCGCCTCACCTCCCGCAACCTGGCCAGCTGATGGCGGGCCACGGCTTCGTCGATCTCGAGAATAGGGATTGGCTCATGGGCCATCTCGAAGGCGTTGACGCCGACGATGATCTTCTCTTTCTTCTCCACTGCCCGCTGATACCAGTAGGCGCTGTCAGCGATCTCCCTCTGAGGAAATCCCAGTTCAATCGCTCTGACCATTCCGCCCATATCGTCGATCTTCTTGATGTAGGCGGTGGCCTCCTCTTCCATCTCTCTGGTCAACGCCTCCACATAGTAAGAGCCACCTAACGGGTCGATGACGTTGGCAACGCCGCTTTCGTGGGCGATGATCTGCTGGGTCCGCAAAGCAATGGTCACGGCCTGCTCCGAAGGCAGAGCATAGGTTTCGTCCAGGGAGTTCGTGTGGAGAGATTGGGTCCCCCCGAGCACAGCCGACAACGCCTGCAGAGCCACCCGAACGACGTTGTTGTAGGGCTGCTGGGCCATCAAGGAGACCCCCGAGGTTTGGGTATGAAAGCGGAGCCACCACGACCTCGGGTTGCGGGCGCCGAAGCGGTCCTTCATCACTCTGGCCCAGATTTTGCGGGCAGCCCGAAATTTGGCGACCTCTTCAAAAAAATCGTTGTGAGCGTTAAAAAAATAGGACAGGCGCGGCGCAAATTCGTCGACCTTCAGACCCCTCTCCAGAGCCCACTCCACGTATTCGATTCCATCCCGGAGAGTGAAAGCAAGCTCCTGAACAGCTGTCGCTCCCGCCTCGCGGATATGATAGCCGGAAATCGAAATCGTGTTCCAGCGAGGTACTTCCTTAGCTCCATACTCAAAGGTGTCGACAATGAGCTTCATGGACGGATGGGGCGGGAAGATAAAGGTCTTCTGGGCGATGTATTCCTTGAGAATATCGTTCTGGATGGTGCCGGAAATGACCCGCGGCGATATTCCCTTTTTCTCAGCGACAGCAATGTACATAGCCCAGAGCACAGCCGCGGGCGCGTTGATCGTCATCGATGTCGTAATCTTGTCCAAGGGAATACCCCGGAAGAGGACCTCCATGTCGGCCAGGCTGTCCACGGCGACCCCGCATTTGCCGATTTCTCCCTGGGCCAGGGGATGGTCCGAATCAACGCCCATGAGGGTGGGGAGATGGAAAGCAACGCTTAGCCCGGTCTGGCCATGGCGGAGCAAATACTTGTAGCGCTTGTTCGTGTCCTCGGCCGTCCCGAACCCGGAAAACTGGCGCATGGTCCAGAGACGGCCCCGGTACATAGTTGGATGGATACCCCGGGTGAAAGGATATTCGCCGGGAAAGCCAAGGTCGAGGAAATAATCAAACCCAGCCAGGTCGTCTGGCGTGTAGAGCTCTTTTATCTTCCTGCCCGAGACAGTGGTGAAGGTCGCTTCAGGTCGATGGGCTTCCTTACTCGCCGGAAGGTATTTTTCTTTTCGCCACCTTTCATAAGCCTCGCCAACGCTCAATGGCACCTTTCCTCTTTTCAACCTATCCTGGCTCATCTTCTCCCGAACTCTGCTTTAAGCAAGACTCCATGTGCCCGCCAAGACTGGCCTGGCATCGCCCCGAGGAAAGTCAATCCTCCGTCACCTTGAAAACAAGGTCGTGGTCCCGGACCTGGGATTCGACTCTCAGCCCGACAGATTCTCCTTTTTTAGCTGACTGAACGGGAACATGCTCAACCTGCATGGATTCTACCTTCTGGTAGAAATCCGTGGTGTGTCCCTTGATATGGATGGTATCGCCCACCTTCAATTCTCCCTTGGTTATCTCGAGGACACCCACGCCAATCTTGGAGAAATAATGGGTAATCCGACCGATTTCTTCTTCCATCCTTTCCTCCTTCTCCGAGGTTTTGGACAAAAATTAGCAAAAAAAAGCGAGCTTGGCAAGCTCAAAAATCTGACCTATCCGCACAGGACCGAGCCGCCATTGACATTGAGGATGGCGCCGGTCATGTGGCGGGCAAGGTCCGAGGCCAGGAAAAGGATGGGCCCGGCGATATCTTCGGGAGGCGGGATTCTCCGCAAGGGGATGGATTGCCGCACACTCTCGCGAAAGTCCGGGTCGCAGAAGACTTCGGCGCACATGTCGGTGTCCACCCACCCCGGGGCCACGGAGTTGACACGGATCTCGAAAGGAGCCAGCTCAACAGCCCACGATTTGGTCAAACCATTGATTGCGGCTTTGGTGGCCGCATAGTGGGAGTGGAACGCTTCTCCCCGAATGCCCGCCGTTGAACTGACATTGATGATACAGCCCTGGCCCTGCCTTTTCATGTGGGGAACAACGGCGTCGACGAAGTGGAAGACGCTATCGAGGTTGACAGCCATGGTCTCTCGCCACGTCCAGGCGTCGCCAGAGCCTATTTCTAGATAAGTCCAGATTCCTGCATTGTTGACCAGAATATCTATTTTTCCCCAGCCGGAAATGGTGGCTTCGACAGCGCGTTTAACCTCCTCTGCCCTGGAAATGTCCAGCGGGAAGAGAAGGCACCTGCGGCCAAGCGCCTCGATAGCATCTCTTACCTCCTCAGCGTGCCGGTGGCGGGCCTGGTAGGTAATAGCGACATCAGCACCAGCCCTGGCAAAAAGGATAGCCGTGGCTCGCCCTATTCCCCGAGAACCACCCGTGATGAGGGCAGTCTTTCCGTTGAGGTCGATCATCCTTCCTTCCTCCTCTCCCCCGTTTGAGCGAGGCAACTAAAAGTGCGCCCCCGTGTAATGGAGGGTAAAATCTCCCATCTCGTCAAAATAGAGATAGCGGTAGATTTCCTTTTCGTGGGGAACGAGCTTGTCAGCGATGACGGCCAAATAATCTTCCACCTTGGGCAAGGCTCCTCGCAGCGCGGTCACCGCCGCCAGTTCAGCTGAGCCAAGATAGACACGGGCCCCGTCCCCCATGCGGTCATCGAAATTTCGGGTGGAAGTGGAAAAGACGTTCGCCCCGGGCCGCACCCGCGCCTGGTTGCCCATGCACAGGGAACAGCCGGGCACTTCAATTCTGGCTCCAACTGAGGAAAAGATGGAGAAATACCCCTCCTTCATGAGCTGGGCACTGTCCATTTTAGTGGGAGGCGTTAACCAGATGCGGGTGGGCAGGTAGCCAGCTCCCTCGAGAATTTTTCCAGCCGCTCGAAAATGGCCGATATTGGTCATACACGAGCCGATGAAAACCTCGTCAATCTTATCACCGGCCACTTCAGAAAGAGGTTTGACATCGTCCGGGTCGTTGGGGCAAGCCAAGATGGGCTCGTGGATTTGCGCTAAATCGATTTCCAGGACGGCCGCGTATTCCGCGTTCTTGTCCCGTTCAAGGAGGACAGGCTTTTCCAGCCACTTCTGGCAAGCCTCGACCCTCCGCCGGAGCGTCTCAGCGTCCTGATAGCCTTCAACGATCATCCGCTCCATCAGAGCGATGTTGCTCTTCAGGTACTTGGCCACCTGCTCGGCGCTCAGGGCGATGACCGCTCCCGCGGCTGAGCGTTCGGCCGATGCGTTCGTCAATTCATAAGCCTGGTCGACGGTCAAATCCGGCAGCCCTTCCATCTCGAGTATGCGGCCGTTGAAAACATTCTTTTTACCCTTCTTGGCTACCGTCAGCAAACCCTCCTGGATAGCAAAATAAGGAATGGCATTGACAACATCCCTGAGAGTAATACCCGGGTTCAATTGCCCCTTGAACCTGACGAGTACGGATTCCGGCATGTCGAGAGGCATGAAGCCAAGAGCTCCAGCAAAAGCCACAAGCCCCGACCCTGCGGGAAAGCTCAGCCCGATGGGAAATCGAGTGTGCGAATCGCCCCCTGTTCCCATGGTGTCGGGAAGGATAAACCTGTTCAGCCAAGAATGGATGATGCCGTCGCCGGGCTTGAGGACGACACCCTTGCGAGCGACGATGAATCGTGGAAGGCTCTGATGCATCCGGACATCGGCTGGCTTGGGATAGGCTGCAGTGTGGCAGAACGACTGCATGAACAGGCCGCACTGAAATTCGAGGCAGGCCAGCTCCTTAAGCTCGTCAGCCGTCATCGGGCCAGTCGTATCTTGAGAGCCGACCGTCGTCATGATGGGTTCACAGGCCGTGCCCGGGAGCACTCCCTCCTGACCGCATGCCCGGCCAACAATCTTCTGCGCCAAGGAATACCCTTGGCCAGGTTTTGGCTTCGGGTTTTCGGGCTGGATGAAGAAGGAAGCCTCCCCTAACCCGAGAGCCTTCCGAGCTCGCGCCGTCAGGTTTCGGCCGATGATGAGGTTGAGCCGGCCACCGGCACGGTATTCGTCCTTTAACGTGGGCGGCTTGAAAGCGAAGCGGGCAATCACCTCGCCGGCCTGGTTGCGGATTTGGCCAGTTCGGGTGTCGAGGCTAATGATATCTCCGGTTTTCATCTTCGACACTTCGGTCATCAGGGGAAGGCCGCCTGAATCCTCGGTCGTGTTGAAGAAGATGGGAGCAATGAGTCCGCCGATGACCAAACCGCCGCGCCGCTTGTTTGGTACGTAAGGGATGTCCTCGCCGATGTGCCACATCAGGGAATTGCAAGCCGATTTCCGGGAGGAGCCGGTGCCGACAACATCCCCGACAAAGGCGACACGGAAACCTTCTTCCCGGAACTTCTGGATGGTCGCGATTCCACCGGGGAAGCGGGTCTCACCCATCGACAGGGCATGAAGGGGAATATCCGGCCGGCTCCAGGCATTCTTGGCCGGTGAAAAATCATCGGTGTTGATTTCGCCATCGACCTTGAAGACCTTGAAAGTCATCGTTTCCGGGAGGGCGGGCCGGCTGAGGAACCATTCGGCTTCCGCCCATGAGACAAGCACTTGCTTGGCCCAGGGATTTTCCTTCGCTTTTTCGGCGACGCGGTCGAACGCACCGTAGACGAGGATAATGTTTTTGAGGGCTTGGGCAGCCATCGGCGCAAGCTCATCGACATCGAGAAACTCGACGAGTGGTTCAACGTTGTAGCCGCCGAGCATCGTTCCGAGGAGAAAAACTGCTTCTTTTTTCGAGACTACCGGCGAGGTGATGTGGCCGCGGGCAACCTTGCTCAGCCATTCGGCTTTAACCTTGGCGGCCGGGTCAACGCCGGGCGAGACGCGATTTTTAAGGATGTCCAAGAAGAGCTCCGCCTGATCCGCCGGCGGGTTTTCGAGCAAGCGGCAGACCTCTTCAGCCTCTTCAGGCTTGAGCGGAAGGGGCGGAATCCCCAGCTTCCTTCTCTCCGCTTCTTGTTTAAAATAAGATTCCAACATGTTTTTACTCCGTTTGAAAAACATCTTTAAAATTAATTGTATAAGGTTTTTTGGCCCTCTTTGTCAAAGACGAGGTTTCCTTCCCGAATATTCGAGGATTCCCCGTTTTCATTGATTTTCGGGCGGAGACATTATAGAATGATTCCCTCATTCTTCTTTTTCAAACTCCCATCGAAGGAGGAATCATCATGGATAAGGCTGCCATCGAAAGAGCCAAAGAACATTTTGGCAAGCTTCTCGAAGCCCAGATGAAAAGGATGGAGAATCTCAAGCAAGCTCCAGACTGGATTGATTACAGCAAGCTCAAACCTATCAAGATTGGCGTTATCGGCGGCGACGGCATCGGCCCCTATATCGCCAAGGAGGCTCGCCGCGTCCTCGAATTCATGCTCGAGGAAGAGGTCAAGAACGGCAAGGTCTATATTGGGGTTATCGAAGGCTTGACCATCGAAAACCGGGCCGCCTGCATGAAGCCCATTCCGGACGATGTCCTGGCTGAAATCAAGCAATATCACGTCACCCTCAAGGGACCGACGACCACCCCCCGCAAGGGCGACCCCTGGCCAAATATCGAAAGCTGCAACGTGGCCATGAGAAAGGAGCTCGACCTCTTCGCCAACGTCCGGCCGGTTCGTGTCCCTCAGCAAGGTATCGACTGGATCTTCTTCCGAGAGAACACCGAGGACGTGTATGCCCTGGGTCCCTTCGGGATTGAAGTGGACGAAGACATCGCCATCGACTTCCGGCTCATCAGCACCCCAGGGGCGGACAGGATTTGTCGCCTGGCCTTCGAACACGCCAAGAAGAACGGCCGGACGCGCGTGACGTGCGTTACTAAGGCCAACGTTGTCAAGACGACCGACGGCCGCTTTCTTGAGAATTTCTATCGGATTGCTAAGGAATATCCGGAAATCGAGGCGGACGACTGGTACATCGACATCATGACAGCCAAGCTCGTTGACGAGAAGAGGCGCCGGGACTTCCAGGTTCTCGTGCTTCCCAACCTCTACGGCGATATCCTGACCGACGAGGCGGCTGAGTTCCAGGGTGGAGTGGGCACGGCCGGAAGCGCCAACATTGGAAAGCAATACGCTATGTTCGAGGCCATCCACGGGTCGGCGCCGCGGATGGTCAAGGAGGGGCGCGCCCAATACGCCGACCCGGCAAGCATGATCCGCGCTGCGGCCATGCTCCTCAGCCACATCGGTTTCCCCGAGAAGGGAAAGAATTTGGAAATGGCGCTGGATATTTGCGGCCAGTACGAGAGGAAGCTGGTCGTTACCGGCCGGCCGACGGGAGCCACGGGTGCAGCTTTTGCCGATTATCTTATGGAAACCCTGCAATCGCCCAACCTCAAGGAGAGATGGGAAAGCTATCTCAAGGGCTAAGATTTCCTGATCTTTCAGAAGTGGCCGGCCGTTAGGGGGCTCGCCACTTTCCTTGACTCGCCGCGCCAATTTCATTATATTCTGAGCTTCCGGTTATTATCTATAATTTAAAAAGAGGAGGTCTTCATGGAGTTTCAAAGAAAAAAGATTGCCCTCATCGGTGGCGGGCAGATTGGCCAGAACCTGGCCATGCTGGCGGCGATGAAAGAGCTCGGGGACATCGTCATCCTGGATGTTGGCGATTATGTCAACGTCGTCAAAGGGAAGGCTCTCGACCTGATGGAGATGGCCCCCCACGGGAATTACGACGCCAACATCATCGGCACGGGCGACTATAAGGATATCGAGGGCGCGGATGTAGCTATCGTCACGGCGGGCAAGCCGCGCGTGGCCGGAATGACCCGCGAGGACTTGCTCAACACCAACCTGGCCATCATCAGGGAAGTAGCCGACGGTATCAAGAAGTACGCTCCAAAAGCCTTCTGCATTATCGTCACCAACCCTCTCGACGCCATGGTTTACGCCTTTTACAAGCTGACGGGTTTCCCCAAGCGCCAGGTCGTCGGAATGGCCGGTACACTGGATACAGCCCGCTGGCGCGCCTTCATCGCCATGGAGCTCGGCGTTTCCGTGGCCGACGTGGCTGGCACTGTTCTCGGAGGTCACGGACCCGACATGGTTCCTCTGCCCCGACTGACGACTGTCGGCGGCGTGCCCCTAACGGAAATTGCCACCCAGGAGCAGATTGACAGGCTGGTCCTCCGGACGCGCGAAGCCGGGACGGAGATTGTCAAACTCTTCGGCAAGGGTTCGGCTTTCTTCAGCCCGGCCTGGAGTGCCATCATCATGGCCGAGTCCTATCTCAAAGACAAACGCCGGATTCTGGCGGCAGCAGCGCTGTGCGAGGGTGAGTATGGCATCAACGGACTTTTCATCGGCGTGCCCGTCCTCATCAGCGCCAAGGGAGTTGAGAAGATTTACGAAATCAAACTCACGGAAGAGGAAATGGCTCAGCTCCAGAAAACGGCGGCTGGCGTGAAGAAGACCGTCGAGGAGACGAAACTCTAAACGGGCGCAACGGTTCAAAACGAGCCGCGCTCGGAAAGGGAAGAGAATGGCGGAGCACAGAATCACGACGCCGGTTTCGGATGAGGTCATCGCCAAGCTCCGGGCAGGAGATAAAGTCTTTATCACCGGCACCCTTCTGACGGGAAGGGACGCCGCCCATAAGAAGCTCATTGACTTGGTCAAAGAGGGAAAAGAGCTTCCTGTCGACATCAAGGGTCAGTTCATCTACTATGTTGGCCCCACGCCTGCCCGGCCCGGAAAGCCCATCGGCTCGGCCGGCCCGACGACCAGCTACCGGATGGACTCCTATGCTCCGACGCTCCACGCGCTCGGGCTCAAAGGAACGATTGGCAAAGGAGAGCGGAGCAAGGAAGTCAAGGAGGCGTTGAAAAAGTACAAAGCCGTTTATCTGGCTTCTGTCGGTGGGGCGGGAGCGTTGATTTCCAAGAGTATCGAAGGTTCCGAGGTCGTTGCCTACCCGGAGCTCGGGCCAGAAGCCATCATCCGCCTTAAAGTCAAGAATTTCCCCTGCATCGTCATCAACGACATGTACGGTGGCGACCTCTACGAAGAAGGCAAGAAGAAATATAAGCTCGATTAAACTCAAGGCTGACCCATCTGAGAACGGGTTATTAGCGGAGCAAGAGAAAAATCAGCAAAAAAAGGCTGTGGGGAGCACATCCCCAGCCCGGGCTCGATGCCAGCCGAAGATGACGGAAGGGAGATGTGAAAGGGAGGAGATGAAGAAGTGAAAATCCACGAATACCAGGCAAAACAAATTCTCCGTGAGCACGGCGTCCAGGTGCCGCGGGGTGAAGTTGCTGAAACACCCGGCCAAGCTCGCCAGATAGCAGAGCAGATTGGGGGTCGGGTTGTGCTTAAGGCTCAGATTCATGCCGGCGGCCGGGGAAAGGGGGGCGGCATTAGGCTGGCCGGGTCGCCAGAAGAGACAGAGAAGCTGGCCCATCAGATGATCGGGATGACCCTTGTCACCCATCAGACAGGGCCGCAGGGAAGAGTAGTCAAGCGTCTCCTGGTCGAAGAGGCGCAGGACATTCAGAAGGAGCTTTACCTTGGCATCGTCATCGACCGGGCGAAAGAATGTCCCGTCGTCATGGCGTCAACAGAAGGCGGCGTGGAGATTGAAAAAGTGGCGGCCGAGCACCCCGAGCTCATTTTCAAGGAATGGGTAAACCCCGTCACTGGTCTGGCTGGATTTCAGGCCAGAAAATTGGCCTTCCGGCTGGGCCTGGCCGGCGAGGTCCACCGGCAGGCCGTCAAGTTCATCTCCGGCCTCTATCGTGCATTCCAGCTGACGGATGCCTCCCTGGCTGAAATCAACCCGCTCATCATCACAGCGGCCGGGAATGTGCTGGCTCTCGATGCCAAAATGAACTTTGATGACAATGCCATCGCTCGCCACCCCGAAATCCAGGCTATGCGCGACCTGAACGAAGAAGACCCGTTAGAGGTTGAGGCTTCCAAGTTCAACCTGAATTATATCAAACTGGACGGCAACGTCGGCTGCATGGTCAACGGCGCTGGCCTGGCCATGGCGACCATGGACATCATCAAATATTCAGGCGGCATGCCGGCCAACTTTCTGGACGTCGGCGGTGGCGTGACGGAGGAAGCGGTCACCAACGCCTTCAAGATTCTCGTGGCTGACCAAGATGTTCAGGCCGCTTTGATCAATATATTTGGCGGCATCGTTCGCTGTGACCTCATCGCCAATGGCATCGTCAAGGCAGCCAGGGAGTTAAGGACCCAGATTCCCATTGTCGTCCGGCTCGAGGGGACAAACGTTGAGCTGGGCAAGAAAATTCTCGAGGAATCCGGGTTGGCCTTCACTCCGGCGGCGAGCATGAAGGAGGCGGCCGAGAAAGTGGTTGCCTTGGCCAAAGCCAAGTCGGCGAAGGCTTAGAAAAGGAGCAGAAGATGAGCATCCTCATCGATGAAAAAACGCGGCTGGTCGTCCAAGGCATCACGGGTGGGGAGGGAACTTTCCACAGCCAAAAAATGATCGAGTACGGAACGAAAATCGTCGCCGGTGTGACGCCGGGAAAGGGCGGCACGACTCATCTCGGCGTGCCCGTTTACAACACGGTCGCTGAGGCGGTGGAGAAGGAGGGGGCCAACGCTTCCGCTATCTTTGTTCCACCTTTTTTCGCTGCCGACGCCATCATGGAGGCAGCCGACGCCGGGGTAGCCGTGATTGTTTGCATCACTGAGGGAATCCCGACCTTCGATATGATTAAGGCCAAAGCCTTCCTCAGGGATAAACCGTGCGCCCTCATCGGGCCGAACACACCGGGTATCATCTCACCGGGGAAGTGCAAGATTGGAATCATGCCTGGACATATCCACACGCCCGGGACGATTGGCATCATCTCCCGTTCGGGAACGTTGACTTACGAGGCTGTCCAGCAAGTAAGCCAGGTTGGGTTTGGCCAATCCACGGCTGTCGGCATCGGCGGTGACCCCATCGTCGGCCTGAAATACATCGACTTGCTCAGGCTGTTCAAAGAAGATAGGAACACGGAAGCCGTCATCATCATCGGCGAAATCGGCGGGACAGCGGAGGAAGAGGCGGCGGATTACATCAAAAAGGAATTTGATAAACCGGTGATCAGTTTTATCGCCGGACAGACGGCCCCACCGGGTAGGCGGATGGGACACGCTGGCGCTATCATCGCGGGCGGCAAAGGAACAGCCAAGGAGAAGATGGAAGCCTTGGAGCAAGCTGGCGTCGCCGTAGCCAAGAGCCCAGCAGAAATCGGCCTCAAGGTCAAGGAGGCGCTGCGGAGTCGAACGAGTTAAGGAAGCTCCGATTCTGGCTATAAAGATGGTTTTTTTCTTCATTCTCTGTTAGTCACTGTGGTCGGACCCCGATTGAAGGTGGATTTGCATGCGCACAGCGCCGAGGACCCCAAGGACTACATCAACTTCAGCGCCAGGAAGCTCATCGACCGAGCGGCTGAACTGGGCTTCGACGCCCTGGCCATCACCAACCACGACATCATCACGAACAATTCCGAGCTTGAGGATTATGCCGCCTTGCGCGGCCTCCTTTTGATCCCCGGCGCAGAACTCACCCTCTCCGGAAAGCATGTCCTTCTCCTCAACCCCGAAGGCGGCGTCATTCCGAAAATCAAGTTTCTTGAAGAGCTGGCCGAAATAAAAGGAGGCTCGAGCCTCATCATCGCCCCTCATCCCTATTATCCCGGGCTCAAATGCCTTCGCTCCAAGCTCGAAACCCATCTTTCTGTTTTCGATGCCATTGAGTTCTCCTTTTTCTACAATCATTTTCTCAACTGCAACCGAAAGGCCATCCAAATCGCTCAGCGTCATGGCAAGCCACTCGTCGGCAATTCCGATTGCCATAATCTCTGGCAATTAGGGTTCACCTACACCCTGGTCGAAGCCGAGAAAAGCATTCCCTCCATCGTGAGCGCCGTCAAGGGGGGAAAAACAGAGGTAGTCACCTCTCCCCTTCCGGTCTGGGTTATGGCCAGGGTGGCTCTCAATTTTGCCCTCGGAGACAGGCTCAAGGTCCATCTCCGTGTTTAAGGAGGCATCATGAAAAAGAGAATCGCCTGCCTTGGAATCTTGGCCCTGATGAGCGCGCTCTTGGTCGGTGAGGTAGGGTGTTTGCCCACGCAGGCAGGCCAGGCCCCGCCCGAGCCGCCGCCCCTTGTGTTTGAGCAAATCACCCCCAAGATCTACCTCGTTACGGGAGGAAGCGGCGCCCACGCCGGCGTTTACCTGGCTTCGGGCGAGACTCTGGTTATAGACGCCAAGATGAGCGAAACGACGGCCAAAGAAATGCTCGAGAAAATCAAAAATTTATCTACTAATCCTATAGGTTATGTAGTATTGACGCACAGCGACGGCGATCATGTCAACGGTTTGCCGGCCTTTCCCCCGGGAATCAAAATCGTTGCCCACGACAAAACCCGTCAAGATTTGGAGCAGGCCTTTCAAGACGAAAAGCTCCGCGCTTGCCTTCCCCAAACCACTTTCTCGGATAAGCTCGAGCTGAAGCTGGGCGGGGACACTGTCCAGCTTGTTTATTTTGGCCCCGCCCACACGAGCGGCGATACCATTGTCTATTTCCCCGCTGAGAAAGTGGCCTTTATCGGCGACCTTTACTTTAAGGGCCGCGACCCTCTCATCCATCGGCATAAAAACGGGAATTCCTTCGGTCTCGTGAATGTGCTCAAAGCGGTCCTCGACCTGGGCGCCGAAACCTTCCTCTCGGGCCACGCCGACAAGGCAACCCGGGCCGATATCGAGGCTTTTATCCAGGCACTCGAAGACAAACAGACCCGCATCCGCGGCCTCATCGCCGAGGGGAAATCGCTCGAGGACATCAAGAAAATCTTCAGCGTCGTCGACAGGCCAGCTCAACCGGGAAGGCCTCGCTGGCTGAGCCTGCCCGAGGTCATCTACCTGGAGCTCACCGAGAAAAAATGATCCTACCGGCTCCAGGGGCGATAAGGAACAAGAGACATGGTTGACGGCTTGGTCAACCGGTAGAAAGCGAAAAAGTTTCCTTTTTCGGGGACAAGCTTGAGGGTCCAGTAGCGAATAAGCCCGTATTCCGACTGCGGCTCGAGCAAGCAAGGAATCAAGTTGGCGCCGAGCTGGTCGCAGCTGACATAAAAATCTCCTCTTTTGACCACAATTTGGGGGCTCTTCTTCTCGACTTCAATCTTTTCTGGGGGCAGATAATCGTATTTTGAGGGGACAACCTCGCTCACCAGGTAGGCTTCGACCTCCAGGGTCTTATCCTTCGTCACCATGTCGACACGAAGTCCGTGGTCGAGCAGCGTTCGAACGACATCCTCATGGCGAGAGGGAATAAAATAGCCGAGAGGCCGCGGAACACTCAGGGTCGGCCGGACGGCTGGAAACCAGTTCTTGACGACTTCGGTCGTCACTTTCAAATCAGGCGGAAACGGGTATGGCGCGATATCGGCGGCAGTCAGCATTTCGCCCGCCTTCTTGTCGACTTTGAGGACGCCCCGGATAGGGGTTTCTGCTCGCTCAAACCTCTTGATAGTCAGGGTCGGCTGCCTTTCGTCCCGGGCATATTCCATCCGCAGGTGGACGAGGTCTTCCTCCGCATAGTTAGCTCCTCGCTCGATGAGGCCACGGCGGAGTTCGCGGACAAGGCTTTTGACCTCATCCCCGTGAGCGGCGATCGCCTCGAGGAAAGAGCGAAGCCCGGCGTGCTGCCAGCGAGTCCTCTCCTCGAGGGTCTCGAGGTCGTGGCGTGAGGCTCCTTCCTGGATGAAAGAGAGCGTCTCATAGATGCCCAGGCTGTTGCGGCCGTCGTTGAGGTCGGTCGTGCTGTACCGGAGCATCATCTCCCGGCCGGCCAGCTCCTCGGGCCGATAGCGGACGCCAGCCGATGAATCGATCCCCATCTCCTGGCTGACAAGGTATTCGTGGAAGGTAATGCGTTTCTTCGCTAAACTCTTCTCGACAGCCGAAAGGATTCGGGAACGCGAGAATTCCTGGAGCCGGGAATGGATGTTGGCGTTGGAAACGCAGCCGATGGAGACCCGGTAATAATCGTCTCCTTTTTCATGGACATCGATAGTCACCTCAGGACGCCAGGCCGAAAAAACCCGGTGGATGGCCTTTGTCTCCTCGGCCTCGAGCTTGACGTGGTCGCGGTTCAAATCCAGGTCCTGCTCGTTCTGGCGGCGGTCGACCCAGTTCCCGTAAGGGTTGGCCTGGGGGAGGATAAGGACGTTCACTTTTTCGAGAAGCGGCTTGAGCTCGCCGAGGCCAAGGTCGCGACAGAGGGCCAGGGCTGCTTCCTTGGCTGATTGCTCGTTGCCGTGCTGGGAGGCAATAAGGAAAACCGTGGGTTTCTTCGGGTCGAGTTTTTCTGGATGGTCAACGCCCTCCATCGTGATGATGACAAGGAAAAGGTCCTTGGCCGAAAATCCTCTCGCTTCTCTTGTCTGGCCGATGACCCGAACGGATACCTCGGACGAAAGATGGTCGAGTGAACTCAAGAAACGGGCAACGTCCTCATGCTGGGTGTACTGGGTGAAGCGCGCCTCTTCGGCCGGGGTTTTCAGGCTCTGGGCTGAAAGCCCGGAGGCACCGACCAAGGCCAGAGTTAAAAATAAGAATAATTTTTCTTTCCATGTGTGGTTGTTCATGGCCTTATTCCTCCCATTTTCTTTCCGTAATATAGGTTTTATGCCGGACAGCAACAGAATCGAGGCCAACCAGGGAAGACTTCCACCTCGTCCTCTCCACCACCCGAGATTAATGTATGATATCCATCCTTGCTGTCTCCGTCAAACGCTCAAGAATGCCCGATCGGGTTTTCTTCACGGCAATTTCAGGGACGGCAGATTCCTTGACAGGCCAGCGGCCCGTTCGTAGAATGGATGAGATTCTCCAGACAGGCTTAATGGAAACACGGCCAACGCATCCCAAGAAAAAGCTCTGGGTATTCGCCGCTGCCTCATTCCTCAACGATATGGGCTCGGACATCATTTATCCCATCTGGCCTCTCTTTGTCACCCAGGTTCTCAAGGCCCACATGGCTGCTCTGGGTTTTCTCGACGGACTTGGCGACGCTCTCGTTTCGCTTTCCCAGGCAATCTCCGGATATATATCGGATAGAATCCGGAAGAGAAAAATTTTTATCTGGACGGGCTACCTTTGTGGTTCAGTCTCCAGGCTGGGCTATGCTCTTTCCACCCTCTGGCCCCACCTCATCCCGTTCCGCATCCTCGACCGAATGGGCAAAATAAGGAGTGCGCCTCGAGATGCCATGGTCGCTGATATGACTTCTGAGCTTGATCGGGGCCGGAGTTTCGGCCTTCTCCGCGCCATGGACAACCTCGGCGCTGTCGGCGGCATCCTCCTCTGTATCGCGCTTGTCCATTGGCTCGGCTTCCGGCTCCTTTTCGCCCTCGCCGCACTCCCTTCTCTTGTCAGCGCCGTCTTGATATTCTTTTTCATCCGGGAAAAACGAAGCGAAGGAACGAGGATCTTTAAGGGCCTCACCTTAAGAGAATTGAGCCCAAATTTTCGCCTTTATCTTCTCCTTAGCGCTATTTTCTCCCTGGGCGGGTTCAGCTACTCCTTTCTTCTTGTCGCTGCTAAGATGGTCGGCTTCCGGATCGCCTTCGTCCCCGTTCTCTACCTCATTTTCACGGCCACTGCTTCTCTTTTTTCTTACCCCTTCGGTAGACTTGTCGACCGGATGGGCGGAAAAGCTGTCCTCTACTTAGCCTTTCTTTTCTGGGTAGCTGTCTGTGTCGGGGTCCTCTCCTCGCCCAGCCGGCCGCTATTTGTGTTGATTTTCGTCCTCTATGGCCTCCATAAGGCCGCTCTCGAACCCGTCCAGAAGACCCTTGTCTGTGACCTTTCTCCCATCGCCTTTCGGGCGAGCTGTCTCGGCGGTTTCCAGATGGTCATTGGCCTTTGCGCTCTTCCCGCTTCTTTTATCGCGGGTCTACTCTGGGACAAAGTCGGCATGGAATGGCCCTTCGTTCTTTCCCTTACTCTCACCATCCTGGCCAGTTTGCTTCTCCTTTTGGTCAAGAAAAATAACACCCCCTGATTGGCCACTAAAAACGCCTCCGGTCGTGTCTCGAGGGCTCTGGTCCTTGACAAGAGTCGATGAGCTCTCCTATATTGGGACACGAAATCGAATGCCCTGGCAGCTGCCGAGGAGGCGTGCGTGAAAGAAAAAAAGGTCATCCTTAAGGACGGAAAGGAAATCATCATCCGGCCATTGAGTTCTCAAGATCTCGATGCGCTCATGAAATTCTACCGCGGCCTTCCTCCTGAAGACCGGCGCTACCTGAGAGTAGACGTCACCAATCGAGAGGTCGTCAGCCAGAGAATCAAGCTCGCTGAAGAGGGGCTTGTCCATCGTCTCATCGCTCTCGACAAAAAAGAGATTGTCGCCGACGGGGCTCTGGAAATGAGCGGCGAAGAATGGCGGCGACACCAGGCTGAAATCCGCATTATTGTGGCCCGGCCCTTCCGGAGGCTGGGTCTGGGAACGGCGATGATTCGCGAGCTCTATTTTCTCGCCGCTGCGAAAAATGTCGAAAAAATTGTCGCCAAGATGATGAGGCCTCAGAAAGCGGCGCAGAAGATTTTCCGCCGCCTCGGCTTTCGGGAGGAAGCTCTGCTTCCCGATTATGTTAAGGACCTCTCGGGCAAGACCCAGGACCTCCTCGTCATGGTCTGCGACCTAAAGGACATGTGGAAAGAGCTCGACCACCTCTACAGCGATTCCGACTGGCAACGCTGTCGCTAATCCAAAACCCAACCAGGATAGCTCGATTGACGCGTCCTCTCGTCATTCTTCTTACCCTCCTCCAGCTTTGGGGAAGTGGCTTCGCTTCCAGCCGTCCAAAAATCGGCCTCGTCCTGAGCGGTGGAGGAGCCAAGGGCTTGGCCCACATCCCCATTCTTAAATGTCTTGATGATTTGGACATTCCTGTTGATTGTATTGCCGGGACGAGCGCCGGTGGAATCGTGGCTGCTCTTTATGCCATGGGTTACAGCGGCCGAGACATCGAGAGGATTGCTCAGAGCATCAACTGGCTCGATTTCTTTACCGACCGCCCCCCACGGCCTCTTGTGCCCTTTTTTGAAAAAAACCTCGACGGCCGTTATCAGCTTGAATTCTTCCTCGACAAGGGCATACCCAGGCCGCCAAGCGGCTTGATCTTCGGACAAAAATTTGTCCAGCTGTTCTCGGAACTGGCTTTCCCTTTGCCTGGCGATATCGATTTCGATGACCTTCCCATTCCCTTCCGGTGCGTGGCTGTGGACCTCATCTCAGGCCGAGAGGTCATCCTCAGCCAGGGCTCGCTCATCAAAGCCATGCGAGCCACCATGGCTGTCCCCACCATGTTCAGTCCCGTCGACTGGGATAACCTCCTCCTCATCGACGGCGGCGTCCTCAACAACCTCCCCGTCGATGTCGTCAAAGAAATGGGGGCAGACATCGTCATCGCTGTCGACCTTGGCTCTCCTCTCCTCGAGAGCGGCGAGCTGGGCTCAGCTGACCGGGTTCTAACCCAGACATTGCGCATCGTCGAAGCGGAACAAAAAAAGGAAAACAAAGCCATGGCCGATATCCTCATTGTCCCCGACATGCGGGGCCTGAGCAGCATGGATTATTTCTTCCCTGAAAAACTGGCTAAAATCCTGGAGCGGGGCGAAGCGGCAGCCGAGGAGAAGCGGCCTGTCCTGGCCGCTCTCCAAGAAAAATTCGGCCTGAAAAGGTCAGAGTCGGAAGAGCCAGCCTCACCCGGCGAAAAAACACCCCTTGTCCAGAGGAAGAAAAAATTCATCCTGGAGCGCATCGTCATCCGGGGAAATCAAACGCTTCCGACTCCCTTCATCGGTCGCTCGCTGGGCCTGAGAGCTGGCCAGGTGGTCGACGAACAGACTCTCAGCCGCCGCATCGAAGATCTCTATTCTTTGGGGTATTTCGAGAGTATCTATTCATCCATTTATCCGCTTGACGAGGCCAGGCTCGAGCTCCGTTTAGACATCAAGGAATTGCCGCGGGCCAAGCTCCGCCTGGGTTTTGGCTATGACGATTTTAAGAAGCTCGTCATCACCGGCAACACCGTCATGACGAACCTCCCCTTTTCCGGTATGCGCTGGGAAAGCGAGTTGGATTTAGTTGGCTTGACCCGGTTTCGCTCGCGTGTCCTGTTTTCTCCTCAGAGGCTAAATTTTTCGATCTATCCCTTCCTCGAAGTTCACTATCAACAAGTTCCAACGCGCCTCTACGAGGAAACCGGAAGACGGCTGGCCACCTACCAAAAAAAATCATGGACATCGAGAGCTGGCCTCGGGCTCGCCCTCGCCAAAAGGATAAACCTGGAATTCTCTTTTGCTATGGAAAACATGGACATCAACGCCCTGGCCGCTTCACCCTACCGGGACCTCGCCACCGACCGGAAAGACCACCTGGAGCGATTTTGCCTGACCGTCACCGCCGACACCCTCGACTCTGTCTGGACTCCCACAAAGGGGTTCTTTCTCCGGGCCGACTACGAGGGCAGTTACGATTTCACCGGCACTTCCATTCCCTATGAGCGATTGGAAATCCGAGTGGATATCTATGATACTTTTTTCTGGCGTCACACCCTTCGTCTTTATGGCTTCTGGGGAATATCCTCGGCTCAGATTCCTTTTTTCAAGTTTTTTAACCCGGCTCATCCGATGACTTTCATCGGCATGGGCTACGACCAGCTATCCGGAAATGAGATGAAAATCCTTGGCACTCAATACCGATACAAACTCAGTGACTTCGTCTATCTTCAGGCGGCAGCTAATTTGGCTCTCGACTTCGAGCAGGAATGGAGCAATATCGTTTACCGTCCGGGCCTCCTCTGGGGAATTGGAGCGGGTCTCCACCTTTCCACACCTGTTGGACCCCTCGTCTTGATGTATGGAGTCGGAAGCAAGAGCCTTCAGCAGCCCAGAGCGTCCCGGGGAATGGTCTATCTCATTTTTGGAGCAAGATTCTAACCCTACTCTTCCTCGGGCTTAACCCGTCCTTCCTTAACCGCCTCGGCAATAATCTTCTGCTGGATATGAGCCGGGACTTCTTCGTAGTGGGAGAACTCCATCAGGAAAGAGCCCCGGCCACCCGTGATCGAGGTTAACGTCGGCTCAAAATCGAGCATCTCGGCCATGGGGACGAGCGCCTTGATAATGCGCATGTTCCCCTTTTGTTCCATGCCCTGGAGCTTGCCCCGACGGCCGTTCAGGTTGCCCATGATATCACCCATGTAAGTTTCAGGCGTGTAGACTTCAACGCTCATGATCGGCTCGAGCAACGTGGGTTTGGCTTCCTTCATGCCCTTCTTGAAAGCCATGGAAGCTGCGATTTTGAAGGCGATATCGGATGAGTCGACCTCATGGTAGCTACCATCGTAGAGGATCACCTTGAAATCGATCGTCGGGTATCCGGCCAGAATGCCTTTCTTGCGCGCTTCCTGGATTCCCTTTTCTATGGAAGGGATGAAATTCTTGGGGATGGCGCCTCCGAAAATCTTGTCCTCGAATTCAAAGTCCTTGCCCCGGGGCAGGGGCTCCATTTTGATTTTGACGTCACCGTACTGGCCCCGGCCTCCTGTCTGGCGCTTGTATTTCCCCTGGACATCCGAGCGCCCTTTGATAGTTTCCTTGTAGGCAATCTTGGGCGGCTTGAGGACGACGTCGACGTTATACCGTTTCTTCAACTTGTCGGTGATGATCTCGACGTGGAGCTGGCCGTTGCCCGAGATGAGGAGCTGGCCTGTTTCCGAATCCCGTTCGATCCGGGCTGTCGGGTCCTCATCGGTTATCCGGTGGGTGGCCTGGGAGATTCTATCCTCATCCGCCCTCGTCTTGGGCTCGATGGCAAAAGAGATCGATGGCTCGGGAAATTTGATACGGGGGAAGACGATATCGGCGCCGCGGGCACAAAGCGTATCGCCGGTCAGAGTAGCCTTGAGTTTGGCCGTAGCGACGATATCCCCCACCTTAGCCTGACCGGCCGGGACCTGCTCCTTGCCCTGAAGGAAGAAAAGGCCACTGAGCTTTTCATCCGTATCCTGGCTGGAGTTGGTAACAATGGCGTCGGGATTAACCCGGCCAGAGAAGACCCGAAGCAAGGAGATTCGACCCGTGTAAGGGTCGGAAATCGTCTTGAAAACGAGCGCCGAAAAGGGCGCATCCAGAGAAGGTCTGACCGTATTTTCACTCCCCTTGACGGTCGCCTGAACTTCTCCCCTCTCCACCGGGGAGGGCAGCAAATCCAGACCCATCTCGGCCAAAGGCTGGGTCCCGATGTTCAACAAAGCCGAACAGGCAAAAACGGGAAAAAGCTGGAGGCTGAGCACGGCCTTCTTCAAACCGGCCTGGATTTCTTCAGCCGAAAGCTCCCCCTTGTCCAGGTATTTCTCCATCAAACTTTCCTCGTTTTCGGCAATCATCTCCGCCAGCTCTTCCCTCTTCTTCGCCGCTTCGCCACGGACATTGTCGGGGATTTCTTCCTCGCGGAAACGGCCGCTTTCATCTTTCTCAAAAACGAACGCCTTCATCCGAATGAGGTCAACCACGCCCCGGAAGTCCTTCTCCTCTCCCAAAGGAAACTGAACCGGGACAGCCCGCCGGCCGAAAAACTGGTGAATCGATTCCAGCGTCCGCTTGAAGTTGGCATTTTCTCTGTCCAGCTTGTTGACGACGATAAAACGGGGCAGCTTGAACTCTTCGAGCATCTCCCACACTTTTTCGGTGCCGACTTCGACTCCAGCCACTCCGCAGACAAGGACTAAAGCACCGTCCACAGCCCGCAAGGCGGCCCGCGTGTCCCATAGAAAGTTGCTGTAGCCGGGCGTGTCCAGGCAATGGAACTTATGGTCCCTGACTTCGAAGAAACACAGGGCCGAGTTGATGGATATCTTCCGTTCGATTTCCTCGGGCTCATAGTCGGTGACGGTGTTCCCCTTCTCCACCTTGGTCAGCCGGGAGGTGGCGCCAAAATTATAAAGCCAAGCTGAGGCCAAAGAAGTCTTGCCCGAGGAGCCGTGACCAACGAGGGCAATGTTGCGGATTCTTTCCGGCGCATAATCTTTCATCTTCGAGCCTCCACTGGAGGGGTTGGTTTGTTCCGATTAGCTCTTAAGAATCGATGTGTCGAGAATTTAAGAGCAGGCCATATCATACACCAAAGCCATCGCCCGCTCAAGAGAAAGAGGTCAGGCGTGAATGATTTCCTGGAATTCGGGGGGAATCGGGGCGTAGAATTCGCAGAGAATTCGAGTCACGGGGTGGGTGAAGACAATCCGCCAGGCGTGGAGATAGAGCCGGGGGAATTTTCGGTGCTTTTCTCTTCCGCCATAGCGTGGATCCCCAACGATGGGATGGCCGGCGGCGGCGAAATGGACGCGGATTTGATGGGTCCGCCCCGTCACTGGCTTGACCTCAACAAGGGTAAAATCATCGAGGATTTTACGCACTGTATACAAGGTCAGGGCTTCACGAGGCTTCTTGGTCCGAACAGAAATCCGCTGCCGGTGTTTGGGGTGGCGACCGATGGCCCAATCGATTTTCCCTTGGGGTACCTGAACCTGGCCCTTAACCAGACCAAGATAGATTTTCTCCACTTCGCGGGCTTTGAACTGCCGCTTGAGTTCGGCGTAAGCTCGCTCGCTCCTGGCGACGACCATGACGCCCGATGTCTCCTTGTCCAGTCGATGGACGATGCCCGGCCTTTGGGGGTGTCCGACCTTCTCGATGCCCGGGAAATGGTAAAGAAGAGCATTGACCAAAGTTACCTCTTCTATCCCGGCACCCGGATGAACCGTCAAGCCGGCGGGCTTGTTGAGGACAATGACGTGCTCATCGCAATAAATGATGTCGAGGGGAACGTTCATCGGCCGGAGCTCATTCGGTTGAGCTTCCGGAAGCTCGACCTCAACGATATCGCCCACCTTAAGCTTTTGGGCTGGTTTGGCTGCTTCTCGGTTAACCGTTGCTTTCTGGTCGGCGATAAGTTTCTGGGCCTGGGCTCTTGTCAGGTCCCTGATGTTGGCCGCCAGGAAAACATCCAGCCGACGCCCAGAACCAAAGGAGCGCGTGACGAAAAATTTCTTCTCAGGCACTTCTTTTTTTTCTTAAGATCGCCAGCAGCGCAAGACCCAAGGCAAAGCCCAGGACGCAAAAAAATTGAGGATAGGAAAAACTGAGGTAAGGGGATGGCCCCCTCACCAAGAAGGCCCGTTCCGGGTGGTCGCCCCGATAAAACTCGGTGAAATAACGAATCAAAGAATAGTTGATGATGTAAAGGCTAAAAACCTGGCCATCAAATTTTTTCCGTCGCAGGATGAGGAAAAGAATGAAAAAATTCAAAAAGTTGAGCGCTGATTCGTAGAGCTGGACGGGGTGGATAGCTTCGTTCAAAGGGACACCGGTAAGGCTGTGAGCGTAGGTGCTGCTAAACTTGACGCCAATGGCTGCCTCACACGCTCGGCCATAGCAACACCCGGCCATGAAACAGCCAATGCGGCCAAAACCGTGACCGAGGGCGAGCGCAGGAGCGGCGATGTCCGCCACTATCCAGGTGGGAATCTGCTTGCGCCGGAAATACCAGAGGGCAAAGAGGACGCCGAAGACGAGTCCTCCCTGGAATACCCCTCCCGACCTGGCCAGGCTAAGAAGCTCTCCAGGATAGCGGGTGTAGTAAGAGAAATTGCCGACAAAGAGAACCAGCTTGGCTCCCAAGAGCGAAATCAATATGGTATAGAAGCCGGCGTCAACAATGCGGCCTGCCTCGAGCCCCTGGCGGGTTGACTGGCGGTAGAGGAACCAGAGGGCCACGGCCACGCCGATGGCCATCATCAGGCCATAGGTGTGGATGGTCAGCGGCCCAATCCGCAGGAGGACAGGGAACATTTTGGCCTCCGGATGAACAAGAAATAAAGAAGCAGTCCCGCCCCCACCGTGATCGAAGAATCAGCGACATTAAAAAATGGCCAGTGCCATCGGTTGACATAAAAATCGAGAAAATCGACTACGTAGCCGCGGCCAAGACGGTCGGCGAGGTTTCCGAGGGCGCCAGCCAGGATGAGCGAAAGAGCGATCTTCAACCCGCGCTCGGAAACGGGAGTTTTGACGAAATAATAGATGACGAGACCCAAAGCAGTAAGGGAAGCCAGGGTCAGGGCAATGGAGACAAAAGGGCTGCCTATCCGGCCAAAAGCTCCAAAGATAGCTCCCCGGTTGTGGATATGGGTAATGTTAAAAAAACCAGGAATGACGGGGACCGCAGAATGGAGGGCCACTTTTTTCGTCACCAGCCACTTGGTGAGCTGGTCGGCGGCGAGCAAAAAAGCGATGAGGATAAAATAGGGAGTTGTCTTTTTCATCCGAGGATTTCCCTGACGACATCTTCGCACCGGCGGCATAATTGAGGATAGTCCGGACTCTGGCCAACATGCGGAGAATAATTCCAGCACCGCTGGCATTTTTCGCCCGGCGCCCTAACGACCCGGACTTCTGTCTTTTCTGGCGCCCCACCCTCGACGACAACCGAGGAGACGATGAAAAGCGTAGTTAAATCCTGACTATGTTCTTGTAAAAGGCTCAGGTCGTCCTGAGAAGGCTTAAGGCGAACCTCTGCTTCGAGGGAATTCCCGATGAGCTTCTCCTCCCTCGCTCTTTCCAACTCCTTGAGAACAGATTCGCGGAGGGTAAGAAGTCTCTCCATGTCGCGCTCCTCCCTTTCGAGCAACCATCTGTCGGTGAAATCGGGAAAGGTCTCCAAGTGGACGGACCCCTCCTTGCCCAAAAAAGAAGGCAAGTGCTGCCAAGCTTCCTCGGTCGTAAAGGGCAGGATGGGAGCCATCAAGAGGAGGGTATCCTTAAGAATCCGGAAGAACGCCGTCTGGCCAGACTTCCGCCCCGGAGATTTTGGCGCCGAGCAGTACATCCTATCTTTCGTCACGTCGAGGTAGAAAGCGCTGAGCTCGACCGTGAAAAAGCTGAAAATGGCGTGGAAGACAAGGTGGAACTCATAGGCGTCATAGGCTCTGAGAGCTCGTCTTCCCACAGCGGCCATTTTCTCCAGAGCCCAGCGGTCGAGAAGGAGCATCTTTTCGACCGGAACGGATTCGGTGGTCGGGTCAAAATCGGAGAGGTTTCCGAGCAGAAACCGCCAGGTGTTGCGGATCTTGCGGTAAGCATCGACCAGCCTTTCGAGGATTTCGGGTCCGAGTTTGGCATCCTCCTTATAATCGAGCATGGCCACCCACAGTCGCAGCACCTCTGCCCCGTTTTGGGAGATAATCTCCTCGGGTTCGATGAAGTTGCCGAGGGATTTGGACATGGCCCGGCCCTGTTCGTCGAGGACAAAGCCGTGGGTGATGCATGTTCTATAAGGTGAGGCGTTTTTTGCCCCGACGCCGATGAGGAGGGAGCTATTGAACCAGCCCCGGTACTGGTCGTGGCCTTCGATGTAGACATCAGAGGGCCAGGGCAAATCGGGTCTCTTGCCCAGGACGGCGTGACTTGCTCCCGACTCGAACCAGACATCGAGGATGTTGCTTTCCTTCTCAAACTTCTGACCGCCGCAGCGGGGACAGCTCATCCCGGCCGGCACAAGCTCCTCGGCCGCTTTTTCAAACCAGGCGTTTGAGCCCTCCCGCGAGAAAACATCGGCCACAGCAAGGGCAATCTTTTCGGAAGCAAGGATATGCCCGCACAACTGGCAGGTGAAAGCCGGAATAGGCACTCCCCACAGGCGCTGACGCGAAATGCACCAGTCTGGCCGGCTACTCATCATGTTGGCAATCCTCTCCTCGCCCCACGGCGGAATCCAGCGCACCTTCCTTATCTCGGCAAGGGCTTTTTGCCGCAAGCTGCCGTTGTCCATGGAGATGAACCACTGAGCTGTCGCCCGAAAGATGACCGGGTTCTTGCAGCGCCAGCAATGGGGGTAGGAATGGGTGATGGTCGTTTCCTTGAGGAGAGTGCCATCCCTTTTCATATCTTCGGTGATCAGGCGGTTGGCTTCAAAAACGTTGCGGCCGCCGTAGCGATCGACCTGAGGGATGAACTTCCCTTCGCTGTCGACAGGGGTGTAGATGTCAAGGTTATAAGCAAGTCCAGTGAGATAATCCTCGTGGCCGTGGCCAGGGGCGGTGTGGACGCAGCCCGTCCCGTCCTCCAGGGTGACGTAATCGGCCAAGACGAGGAGCGACTCTCTATCTATCCAGGGATGGCGGGCTTTTAAGCCTTCCATCTCCCGACCGAAAAAAGTGGCCAGCGTCTTTGTCTCGTGAAAACCAAGCTCTTCGCTCAGGATGGGAAGAAGGCGCTTGGCCGCAATATAGACCTCATCCCCTACCTCAAAGGCAGCGTACTCATGCTCGGGATGGAAAGCGATGGCCAGGTTGGCCGGCAACGTCCATGGTGTCGTTGTCCAGATGAGAACAAAGACCTTTTTCCCGGCAAGCGAGGGGAATTTTGACGAGAGGTCCGAGAGAAGGGGGAATTTCACGTAAATTGAGGGCGAAGTGCGGTCCCGGTACTCGATCTCGGCTTCGGCCAAAGCCGTCTGACAATGCGAACACCAGTGGACAGGACGAAGCCCCTTGTAGACGTTGCCGGAAGCAAAAAAAGCAGCCAGATGACGAAGAACATCGGCCTCGTATTCAGGGTCCATCGTCAAATAGGGAGTCTTCCACTCACCAAAAACTCCCAGCCGCTTGAACTCCTCTCGCTGGATATCGATGAACTTCTCGGCATATTTTTTGCACTCCTCCCGGAAGTCAAGCATGGAAATTTCTTTTTTCCTGGCACCGAGCAGCTGGTCAACTTTGATTTCGATGGGCAAGCCATGGCAATCCCAGCCGGGAAGGTAGGGACAAAGATACCCTTGCATCGTCTTCGTCTTGACGATGAAGTCTTTCAATATCTTGTTCAGGGCTGTCCCCAGGTGGATTCTGCCATTTGCATAGGGGGGCCCATCGTGAAGGACAAACGTTGGGGCGCCCGCCCTCTTCTTCAGAATCTCGGAATAGAGGTCAATCTCCTCCCACCATTTCAGAATTTCCGGCTCCTTCTGGGCGAGCTTGGCCTTCATGGAGAAGGACGTCTGAGGGAGGTTGAGAGTGCTCCGGATGTCCAGCTCTCTATTCATCGGCTTCATTTCAGCCTCAATTTTTTCATGGAATTATAGACCATCTAAAAAAGTGATACAATAGCTAGGAGGTGGGCGACAGCCCTGAACCTCTGGTAAGACATGCGCCGGGAGATAAAAAATTTTGATTGGCTTACGTTCGGGCTACTCTTCTTCCTAACTCTCGCCGTTGTCGAGTGGCTCGGGGCAACCGACAAAAAAGCCGGGCTTGCGGATTCGATGACGCTCGGCGAAAGCCCCGACAATGCCAGCAAAAAAAATGATTCTTCCAAAATATTGAAAGATATTTACGCCGAAATCAAGGAGTTCAAGGCTTACCCGGGCGAGAGTTTTGTCCAGGCCGATTTCTTCGTCGGTTCAGACGATGATGACGACACCTACAAGGATGTCCATGTTTCGATTCTCATCCACGACCAGCCAAGCGCCGAAAAAATGAAAATCCAGATGACGGTCATGGAAGCGAGACCTGGCCAGCCACGGGTCAAATACGCTCGGGAGAGCAAGACAATCGTCTGCCTCGTCCTGCCCGGTTCCCAAGACAAGCCAAAGGTCCTATCTTCGGACCTCGATGAAAAAGATATCGGCCCTTTCCTGGCCAGCCTTCTCGGCGCTATTCAAAAGAAGAAAGCGCTGCTCAGTCTCGGCGGAAGTGGGCGCCGAGGCTGACGGGGTTGGCCAGCGCGGCGTGGGTAATCATGAGCGCCACCTGGATGCCGTGCTTGAGCCCGACAACCTTGGGGTCCATTCTTGCTTCCTTGTAGAATTTTTCAATCCGATGGCGTAAATACTCCAAATCGGCTTTAGCCCGTTCCAGGCGCTTTTTCGTCCGGATGATGCCGGCATAGTTCCACATCGTCGAGCGAATCATCAGCCAGTCCTGGTTGATGAGCGCCGGGTCGATTTCTTCCTCTTTGTCCGGATAATACCACGGGTGGATTTCTGAAGGCTCGCAGGGCGGGGTCGGGTCGAAATGGGCGGCAATGTCTTGGGCCGCCCTCGTCCCCCAGACCAGCCCCTCGAGAAGCGAGGTCGAGGCCAAGCGGTTGGCGCCGTGCACACCGGTACAGGAAACCTCGCCGGCCGCGTAAAGGCCGCGAAGGGATGTTCTTCCCCAGGTGTCGACGAGCACACCGCCACAACAATAATGCGCCGCCGGCACGACAGGGATGGGCTCCTTGGTGATGTCAATGCCATACTGAAGACAGGTCTTATAGATATGGGGAAACCTCTTCTTGATGTCCACTTTGGCGTAGCTGGCCAAATCCAGGAGAACGTAGCTGGAGTTGCTGTTGACCATCTCCTCGTAAATGGCCCTGGTCACTTCGTCGCGGGGGGCCAAGTCTCTTTTGTCGCTGTATTTCTCCATGAACGTCTGGCCTTCCTTCGTTTTGAGCCTCGCGCCTTCGCCGCGCACCGTCTCGGAAATGAGGAAGCCGTCCGCATCGCGATGGAAGAGCGAAGTCGGGTGAAACTGGATGTATTCCATGTTGACGATCCGCGCCCCGGCACGGTGGGCCATGGCATAGCCGGCGCCGATGGCATCGCGAGGGTTCGAAGTGTAAAGGTAAACAGCGCCGCAACCGCCCGTGGCGAGAATTGTGTAGGGGGCCAAAAATTTCTTGACCAGGTTCGTTTTGTTATCAAGAACATAGGCACCGATGCACTGGGGTTCCCTGTAATAAGCGCGGAGATTCTTGCTATGATGGGGAACTGTCAGAAGGTCCACCGCCGTGTGGTCAGTGAAAATAGTCACGTTGGGGTATTTCCGCAGTGCCTGGATGAACGCTTCGGCAATCGTCTTTCCCGTCGTGTCCTTGACATGGAGGATGCGGCGCCGGGAATGGCCAGCTTCCTGGGCATAGTCGAGCATCTCGGGGCTGCTCCGAGAGAAGGGAATCGCGAGCTCCCGGATGAGGATTCGCTCGACGAGTTCCCCGCCGTGCCTGGCCAGCACCTCGACGGCCTCGGGGTTGTTGATGCCATCGCCGGTTCTGTGGATATCCTCGATGAGAAGCTCCAGACGGTCATCCTTGCCCAGGGAAACAATCCCGCCCTGGGCATAGAACGTGTTGGATTCCTCGGGACTCTGGGCTTTGCTGAGGATGTGGACCTTGAAGCCGCGCTTGGCCGCTTCAAGGGCAGCGCTTGCGCCGGCAACGCCGCAGCCGATAATCAGGATATCCGAGCGCCGAACTTCCTCGTCAGTCATGATCGAATTTGAGCAACTCGAGGCTAATGTCAATCGAGCAGAAGGAGTGCGTCAAGGCGCCGACAGAGATATAATCAACGCCCAATCCGGCGATGTCTCGAGCCCGGGCGACCGTGACCTTTCCCGAGACCTCGACCGGCACCCTTCCTTTAACCCAGTCGAGGACTTCCTTGATCCTCTTCAAAGACATGTTGTCCAGCATGAGCATGGATGCTCCTGCTTGGATGGCTTCTTTGGCCTCTTTGAGGTTGGTGACTTCGACCTCGATACGGGTGCCAGGCTTTGCTTTTTCTTTCGCTCGGCGCACCGCTTCCCCCACACTTTCCAGTAATCGCAAGTGATTATCCTTGATCAGAACCATCTCAGATAGACTGAAGCGATGGTTGACTCCGCCGCCCTTACGCACCGCGTATTTTTCCAGGAAACGGAGCGTTGGTGTGGTCTTGCGCGTGTCGAGGATTTTTGTTCCCGTTCCGGCGACAGCCTCAACGTACCGCCGGGTCTTGGTGGCGATGCCGCACATCCGCTGGAGAAAATTGAGGGCTGTTCGCTCAGCCTTGAGGAGAGAGGTCGAGCGGCCTTCTATTCTGGCCAAGATGTCTCCCGCTTTAAACGGCTGGCCGTCGTCAAACAGTTTTTGGAAACGCACCCGTTTATCGACCAACTCAAAGACGCGGCGAGCCACTTCGATACCGGCCAAAATTCCATCCTCCTTAGCCAGAAGCATCGCCCGTGCCCTTGACCCCTTCGGGATGATGCTTTCCGACGTGATGTCCCCGGCTGGCATGTCCTCAAGGAGCGCTGCCTCGATGATCAAGTCGACTTCTTCTTTTTTCATCCGATTTGATTATAAAATCAGGCGAGCGGCCAGTCAACGGGAATCCGATTGAGGAAGAAGAACATGAAGAGCTTCAGGCCAGCCTCGGGCCGCCTGAGTTGACCTTCCTAAGGTTTTGCTGCTTCGTCTTTGTTGACTCCGTTGGCAGGTTGACTAAAATAGAAGCTATCATGGGAAAACAAGCGGGGCCAAGAAAAGAAAACTTCAAAGGCTACGTCCAGGTTTATACGGGAAATGGAAAGGGAAAGACCACGGCTGCCCTCGGCTTGGCCCTTCGAGCGGCGGGGCACGGGTTGCGCGTCTATATCGGACAATTCCTCAAAGGACATCCCTACGGCGAGCTGCGTTCCGCCAGAAAGCTGGCGCCTTTTGTCCGGATCGAGCAGTTTGGCCGGAAAGGCTTTATCCATGTCACCGAAAACCCTGAGGATGAGGATATCGACAGGGCAAGGCGGGGGCTCGAGAAATGCCGCCGGGCTATGCTCTCCCAGAAATATCAGGTCATTATCCTGGACGAGGTCAACGTGGCCCTCCATTTCCGGCTTCTCTCGGAAAAGGAGGTCCACGCCTTCCTTGACCAGCGGCCGCCAGGAGTCGAAGTCGTCCTGACCGGCCGCTACGCCTCGCCCTCTCTTATCAAGCGAGCCGACCTCGTCACCGAGATGAAGGAGAAGAAACACTATTATGCCAGGGGTGTCCGGGCGCGAGCCGGCATCGAAAAATAAGCCCGGAACGCTGTTTGAATAATCGAGGCACCATGGAAAGAAAAAAGTTTGAGGCTCTGGTGGAGGAAGCGCTGTCCAGCCTGCCCCGGCGGTTCAAGAAGCTTCTCCATAACATCGCCATCATCGTCGAGGATGACCCGCCTGACGAGCCTTCCTCTCGCCGAAATCTTCGGAGAACGCTCCTCGGGCTCTATCACGGGGTCCCCTTCAAACATCGCGGCTCCTATTACGGCAATGTCCCGCCTGACGTGATTGTCATCTACCAGAAGCCAATAGAGAGTATCTCCACTTCCGACGAGGAAATTCGTCGTCGAGTCAGAGAAGTTGTCCTCCATGAAATCGGCCATTATTTCGGGTTAAGTGAGGAGGAATTGCGCAAAATCGAGGAGCAAAGTTGGATGGAGGAGGTTAATCCGGATAAGCGAGGAGGAGAAAAATGAGGCCGAAGTTTAGCGGCGTTTTCGCTGCCCTGACCACCCCCTTCCACAATCATGCCATTGCCCTCGACAAGTTCAAAGATAACCTCAGCCGCTATAACGAAACTGAATTGGCGGGCTATGTCGTTCTCGGGTCCACGGGCGAAGCCGTCCTCTTGAGGGATGAAGAGGCAGAAGCGATGGTCAAGGAAGCAAAGGCGACCGCCGCTCCGACCAAAAAAATTATCGTTGGCACGGCTC
>CAYUKK010000163.1:0-10687 GCA_964445305.1 uncultured Eubacteriales bacterium | reverse complement strand
TTCCACGTCCTCAGCGTTGCAGCCGGTGTTTCCGATCAGGGGATAGGTCATGGTCACGATCTGACCCTTGTAGGAGGGGTCGGTCAGGATTTCCTGGTAGCCCGTCATCGAGGTGTTGAAGATGATTTCGCCCTGGGCTTCTCCCTCATACCCGCAGGATAAGCCTTCAAAGACAGTTCCGTCTTCGAGAACAAGAAAGGCTTTTTTGGGGGATGGGAAGGTTACTTGCCTCGTTTCGCGGCCAAGCATTTGCGGTATTTTAGCACACTTATTTTTCAATGACCATAATCTGGGAAGATATCGTCTGGCTTTCTTTTCTAATAGCTTCGGCTCAAGAGGCGCGCCGCGCGTTGGGACAGAACCTTTATCGTATGGGGGAGAAGAGCCGTTTGCAGGCGGAGGCTTAAAACCCGGCGAAAAATATCGCGATAGGCTGTATCTCCGGTAAACATGTCCCAGAGGATGTGTCGGATTTCCGCTGCCGCTCGAGGGAAGCGAGGGCTTGAGGCCAGGGACATATGGGCAAGAGCCAGCGGTGGGACCGATGAGATAATGTCGTTTATCCGAAAGAGAAGGCGGCCAAAAAGATTATCCCTGACAATCAGAGCGCGAGCCGGCCGGAAATAAGCCTCAGCCAGAGAACGGTCATCAACCCCGCGCTCGAATACCGCTTCAGCCGCCAGCCGGGCTGTCAGAAAAGCTGATTCGATTCCGTTTTTATAGTGCCTGGAGAAGGAGGCGTCGCCGACGAGAACAAGGCGATGGAAAAACGGTCTGCGGGCAGCCGAGATGGAAATTCGGGGAAAACAGAAGCACTGAAGTTGAGACCGGGGTAGCGTTTTGCCGAGGGGGTGAAGAATAAAGAATTCCTGGAGAAGGAAGGGGCTTATATCCTTTTTTCCGGCAACGGTGACTGTGAGGAAATTTCCCTTGGGAACGGCCGTGGCATAACGGATTGTCCTGGAGGGCGAGAGATAAACATGGATATTGTTTCCGAAGCGGGTCTTGATTTCCTCAGCGCCGAGGTTAAACTCGGCTTGAAAAGTCCGGAGAGTACGGGGGGGTCGATAGCCAAAGCCGAGTTTCTCCACCTCGCCCATCAGGAATGTGTTGACGCCAAAGGCACCGACGACAAGGTCGGCTTCGAGCGAGGCCAATGAATTCCTCTCGCCAAAGACGACGGCTGCCTTTTTCGAGGAGGAAGAGGGGACGATGATTTTTTGGACGGGGCAGGGAATCACCCTAGCCCCGCTGTCCTGGGCCCAAGAAAGAAGGTAATCGTCAAAGCTCACCGCCTCGGGGAAGCGGGAGTAACGGGGGCCATTTCCCCTGAAAACCGTAGCGATGGATTTTTTTCTGGTCCGGGGAGGGGCCAGGTTTAAGGTCTCCTCGCCGAAATGGAGGGTGTAACCCTCGAGGCGGCTGAGAACGCGGCTTTCCGGAAGGACGAGACCTTCTTCCTCGAGCCTTTCTTCCAGCCCGCTGGCGATCACGCCAGCACAGAGGTTGCAACCGCGAGGGCCGCGCTCGAGGAAGTCCTTGCCGTCGAAGATGGTGACCGTCAACTCGATATCCTTTTTTTCGGCCCATTGGCGGGCAAAGTGGGCAAAGAAGGAACCGGCCGGGCCTCCGCCGATGACAGCGATCATCGCCCCATTATGGAGCGTCGATTCTCCAGCCACACGCCTATTATACTATTATTTCTATCGAAACAATAGTTATTATAGAAATAGTAGATTATGGAGCGATGATTCACTATGAGGAGATGAGAGCTCCAGTAGGCCATTAGGCCTTTTTTTAGCCATTCAAACCCTCTCCGGAAATCCAAGCAAAGCGATTGTGGCGATAAAAGAGCCTGATGAACTGACCAAGAGTCTTTTCCCTCCCCCGACCTTACTTTAAAGCTTATTCAGGTGGCGTCGATGAATTCGCTGGCTTCTTCAGAGAGCATTGGAGGCGAGGTTTTTCCGGCGCTCTTCAGCCATCTTCTGGTATTCGAGGGGATGGAGGAGCCTGAGCTCCCGACCGGTTATTTTGCCGTCTAACCAGACCTTGCTCATGGGAAATACCTCGGGGTGGAGATGGACGTTATACATGTGCCAGATGACGATGGACAAGAAGGCCAGGATGGCCTCATAGCCGTGGATGATGATGAAGATATTATGGACCCAGAGGGGGAAGAGGCGGAGGGAAAGCTCAACCTGCCACATGAAGAACCCTGTCACGATCATGACGGCGGAACCCCAGCCCAGGGCCCAGTACTCGAATTTCTCGATAAAATTGTAGCGGCCGTAAAGAGGAGGATTCTGGAACAACCAAGCCGGATGTGCCTCGAAGAATTTCTTGAACAAGCCTCTTCGGTAAAGGAATCGCGTTAAGCCGGTATTATAGCCAAAGAGTTGAATGGCATCACGGAGATCCTTGAGGCGAGGAATCATCTCCACAAAGTTTTCTCTTCCCCGCCGGGTAAGGCCGATGTAAAGGAGATGCCAGATGAGGTTGGCAATCATGAGGAGTGCGGCTCCTCGATGAACAATCCCCCGCCAGTAGAAGCTGCGCCCGGTCGGGAAAATCCAGCGGACGGCTTCGAATTCGTAGAAAAAGAGGGGCAAGCCAGTAACGATGAGCAGGAAGAAAGTGACAATGAGAATCCAGTGCTGGATTCGCTCGACCAGGTTCATCCGGAGAAAGATTTCATCGTCCGCGATGAGCGGTGATTTATCCATGCTTCTTTTTCCCCAGCAAGCGCCGCAGGAGGTCGGCAGCCACGAAGATGACCATGGTGGAGATGATCAACACGATGACCAGGATATAGATTTTTTTGACTGTATGGGAAGCCCGGTAACGGGAAGGAGTGACCTCAGTCGGGAGGACGTGGATGGGGCTTTCGGCGAAACGGCGACTCGCACCGGGGTGGCATCGGCCGCAAGTCTTGGGCAGGTTGGCGGGATTGATGGAGGATAGAGGGTCGGAGGAGGCCCGGATGTCGTGATACCCATGGCAGGAAGCGCAGTTGGCGACGCGCGTTTCTCCAAACTTCGACGCCGTCCCGTGGAAGGTTTCGCTATACGTCTTCATCCGGGAGGTGAGAAAACCATACTGCCGGCTCAGAGCTACGTTGTCATGACAACTAACGCACAGTTCGGCGATTCGGGTGGCGTAAACTTTAGACCTGAGATCCTGGGGCGAAAAAATATCGTGCTCACTATGGCAGTCTGTGCACACGGGAACATCCTTGATGCCTTTGACATAGTCCTTGCCGTGGACCCCCTCGAGATAGTCGCGCCGGATGCCCACGTGGCAGGTGCCACAGGTCTGGATGATGTTTTTCCGGGAAACGAGAGATGAGGAGTCGGAAACTCGCTTCGTTTCGTGGGCGCCGTGGCAATGGGCACAGTTGGCTGACATGGTTAGGCCGGATTTCTGCAGCGCTTTGAAATGGATGCTTTCTCGGTACAGGCGGACGAAGACTGGTCCTTTGGCCGTGATGGCCTTAGAGAGATGACATTTTTCACAGGTAGCGGGGAGGTTGAGTGCAAAGACCGGCGAGTCGAGATCGTCGCTCGGCCGGATGTCATGGGTGCCGTGGCAGTCCGAGCAGCGAACGGCATTTTCTTGACCGAGCTCATGGCCGGCTTGGGCGTGGACGCTGGCTTGAAATTCCCGGCCAGCCCGGTCATGACAAACGCTGCAATCCACAGTCTGGAGTGGAATGGCATGGGGAAAGTCTCGAACCCGGGCCAAATCAGCATGACAATCGGTGCAGGCAAGGCCAGCCTGGCCATGAACCGATAGCTTGTAGGTTTCTCCTTCGACCTGAACGCTCTTTCCGGCTTCACTCTTGAGCTCTTTGTCCGCGTGGCAAGCAAGGCAATCATCGTTGGACTGACAAAAAAGGATTACTCCGCCACCGAAGCCGGAGAAAACCATGAACAGAACTGAAAACCAGCCTATGCCTCGCCGCCCGATCATGCCTCTCTTAACTTTTCCCTTTCCTTGTCCGTAGCAGCCTCGCTTTCTTAATAAATCCGGGGATGAACCAGAGGATGGTGATGCTTAGAATGACGGCGACGAAAATGAGGAGCACTCTTTGCACATAGAAAAGCGCGGGCGGACTTTTCTCTTCGACGCCGATATGGACCTTAGCCGTGGCGATTTTCTCACTCATCCGGGGATGGCAATGAGGCTGACCGCAGGTTTTGGCCAGATTGATGGGATTGACTCGGGATAGGGGATCAGAGGCGGGGCGGATATCGTGGACTCCATGGCAGCTCGAGCAGTTGGCCGCCGCTTTATAGCCGAAGCCGACGGCTATGCCGTGCATGCTCTCGATGAACGTGGCTATTCTGTCCTGGGGAATTCCGTACTTCTTCATGATTTCGGGTCGGGCATGACAGCTCGAGCAAGTATCAGGGACCTTGTTGGCAGAAGTGGACGAGACGGGTTCCTCAGGGGAGTAGATGGCGTGTTCGCCATGACAATCGACGCACAAGGGTGCATCGGGATTTCCGGCCATAGCCTGGAGACCGTGGATGCTCTTTTTGTATTCCTGGTAGATGAGCTCATGGCAGGCCCCGCAAGTCTCGGGTTGCTTGGCCATGAGGCGGGGCTGACCAACCCCCTGGATATTGTGGACGCCGTGGCAGTCCGTACAGACTGCGGCAAACCGAACCAGCCCTTTTTCAAAAAGGGCTCTCCCATGCGTACTTCTCCTGTATTCTTGGTATGGCATTTCCTTGTGGATATGATACTTGACCACGACGTGCATATCCTCATGGCAGGCGGAGCAGGTCAAGGGAATGTTCGCTCGGTGGACTGTCGATTCAGGGTCGTTGGGTCGGCGGATGTTGTGCTTCCCGTGGCAATCCCAGCAGCGGGCGGCTTCTTTGACCCCTCTTTCCAGGTAAGCCCGGCCGTGGACGCTATCCGGATAAATAAGGGGGTCAAGCCCTTCCCTCGGTTTTGCGTTTTCTCGATGGCAAACGGCCGTGCAATGGACATCGGGGATGTCGCGAGCATGGGGGATTTCAGCTTCGCTTTCCCCCTCGCTCACTCGATGACAGCTCGTGCATTCCAAACGGCCATGGACAGACGTAGCGAAAGTCGCCTCGCTGATTTGATATTTTTCGTTGATTTTTGAATCCTGGCCGTGGCAGGCCAGGCATCTTTGGTTAGCTGTGGCCGCTTGGCTGGGCAGGGAGAGCAATGGAATCTTAAGGAATATCAGCAGCCCAAGGGTGATGAAGACCTGGCCCACAAGAAGTTGTCCTCACCCGGCGCGTCGAGGCTGAGCTTTTCGAGCCTCGGCGCGGCCGTGACTATTTTGATTCCGGCTTGAGGTGCTTGATTTTTTCATAGGCGGCTACAAAATCAAAGCTCTTGCCGTGGGCGTTCGCGTGACAACTCAAGCACTGTTGGCGGATGGCTTCCTGGGATTCGTAGACAATGAGTCCGTTCTTCACGGCCGCCGCACGGTCTTTCATGATGCTCAGCTTTCGGTACTCGCTTCCTGGCCCATGGCAGACCTCGCAGGTCACTCCTTCATTCTTAATCTCCGAGGCTTTGGCAAAAAGCGGCGCATGACATTTGAGACAGACTGGACTCTCTGGAGCATTCTGGACGCCCGCCGACAGGGCAATAGTTGCCCCCTCTGGGGAGCTCAAAGCTTGAAAAGAAGTGGAGTGCTTTGATTTCTGCCAGATGGGGTACTGCTGACCTTGGGATTCCGTTTTGTGGCAAATCTGACACTTGGCCGCCCCGACATACATGAATTCCTGGCTCAGGAGAATCATGAAGACAGAGCCAGCAGCGAAGACGGCGAAAAGAATGGCTTTCTTCATTTTTCCTTCCTCAGGAGAAAATGGCTTCGACAGGAAATTCCATTCTAAGAAACTCGGCTCAGCATGTCAACTAGTATTCCTATAAAAACTATAATTTTTATATAATTTAACGAGGAAAACGCGGCGACGGGGCGGAGTACGGCCACAAGAAGACCCATGAGGAGGGAAGCCACGTCCTGACCCATCCTAAGTTTGCTCTTCCGGGCCGGAGCTCCGGCGGAGGTCGCGGAGCTTGATGGAGATGGCTACTGCCAGAAGGAGAAGGAAAACGGTGGCCACGATGAGGCCAGTCCGCCGGAACCTGGCCTCTTCGAGCGCTCGTTGGCCGCTCGCTTTGACCTCGGCAAGGACCATATCGCCATCTTTGAGCTTCGCTTCGACCTCAGAAATGGACAGGGTATGGGTCAGGTTGCGGAGGTGGATGATTGCCGTATTAGCTTCCTGCAGCTTAAATTTGGCTGGGCTGACTTCAACTCCCTTCTTTTCGGCGGCGGAGAGAAGAGCTTCTGCATTTTCATAGGAAGCGACAAAGGCATCCACCAACCTTTTGATCTCCTTCCCGACTCGGTAAGGATTGGTTTCGGCGTCGTGACAACGGAGGCAAACGTCCTGGCTCCCGCCAGCGAGCATGTCGTCAGAAGGACGCAAGACCCTGTGGTTGCCATGGCAAGCCTCGCACTCGGAAATGCCCAGGCCATCGAAGGCAGCCCTATGAGGGCTCCGGGAGAAAAGGTCGCCAGCGCTGGGATGGCACTGTCGGCAGACAAAGGCCACCGAGCTGACCTCAGGCGGCGCGGCGCCATGATTGCCGTGACAATCATTGCAAACAGGCGCGGAAAGGTCCTTTTTTTCGTAGAGGGCTTGAGCGTGGACACTGGCCTTGTATTCTTCAACCTGGTCGGCCGGGAGGCCGTAGGGCCTCATATAATCCCTGTCTGAATGGCAGCGGCCGCACGTTTGGGGTATGTTCCAGGCAAATGTCCATGACTTGGGGAAGGAGGCTGCGTGGATGCCGTGGACACCATGACAATCAGTGCACGTGGCTACCTTATCGTCTCCTTTCTTGAGCAACTGACCGTGCTGGCTGGTCCAGTAGAGGTTGAGCTGGTCGATTCGCAAGTTGGGGTTGAACCGGCGCATAAAGGCCCCATCAGCATGGCAAGCGCCGCAGAATTCTGGAATCCTCGTTCTTGGAGGCACTCCTTTGAAGCTTCTATCTTTTGCCCGTTCCATATCCTCCTCCAGCGGGTTGCCGCCATGGCAGTCAGCACAGCTGAGCCCGAACTGCCCGTGGATATCGCCGGCCATGGCCTCAGCGGGGGCGCGAAGTTTGTCTCCAAGCTCTCTGTGGCAATCGAGGCAGGAGTTTTTCTGGGCAGGAAGGGATGCCGGGAGGATGGAAACGAGGGCGAGGAAGAGGAGAGCGGACGCCAGTGGAGAGCCTGTCTTTGTCGACCGTAGGCGACCGGCTCTGGTCGCAAGAGGCACTGCGCTCGAACGTGAAATTTGTCGTTGGCTCATCTTCCCACCTGGGGCAAAAGATATGTCAGGAGAGTCATGGCAACCATATAGACGATAATAATAAAACCTAAGACCGATAGGACCGGGCTTTTCTCGTCCCGGCTGGCCCGCCGGTCGAGAAAGGGCACGAGCATCCAGAGGAAAGCACCGAGGAGGAAGGCAAGGATGGCCAGGACCTCACCCTCGATGGTTAGGATATGGGGTGGCACGATCTTAAGGGTAGTAAAAACAAAAGTGAAGTACCACTCGGGTTTGATCCCCACCGGCGTGGGCGCGAAGGGGTCAGCCTTGGTCCCTATTTCCCATGGGAAAAAGACGCACAGGATGCCGATGAGGGCTAAGACCACCATCCAGACTTGGGCATCCTTGAGGAAAAAATATGGATAGAAAGAGATTTCTTTGGTCTCCCGGAGGCCGATGGGCTTGCTCATCCCGTGGAGCTGGACAAGGAGAACGTGGAGGCCGATGAAGGCAAGAGCAAGGGCTGGAAGCACAGCCACATGGAGCCAAAAAAAGCGGCTGAGTGTGGCTCCCGAAACCTCAGGTCCGCCGAGGAGGAATTCCTTGATTGTCTGGCCCACGAGGGGAATGGTCCCGGCGATATCCGTTCCGACGCGCGTTGCGAAAAAGGCCAACTCATTCCAGGGAAGGAGGTAGCCACTGAACCCGAAGGCGAGAAAAATGAGGAGGAGGAAGAACCCGCTCACCCAGGTGAGCTCCCGCGGCGGCCGGTAGGCTTTCAAAAAGAAGGCGCTGAACATGTGGATAAAAATCGTGCCGATGAGGATGTTAGCTGTCCAGCTGTGGACCGACCTGATGAGCCAGCCGAACTTCACCTGGCTCATGATGAACCGGATGCTCTCATGAGCCGTGTCGATGGAGGGGACATAATAGAGGAGGAGGAGGATGCCCGTGGCGACCTGGATGAAGAAAAGGAAAAGGCAGAGGCCGCCAAAATAATACCAGAAGGAATGCTTGTGCTCGGGAACCTTTTTCTTGCGCCCGAACTCGAGGAGGCCAGAGATTCTTAGCCTCCCCTCCAAGTAGGACCCGATACGCTCCAGGAATTTGGTCATCCTAATCTTTCTTGAAGACGAAAACCTCGTTGGCCCGGACCTCGACTTCGTAAGCCTCAAGGGGCCGCGGTGGCGGTCCGGAAATAACATTCCCGGCCAAATCAAAACGACCGTTGTGGCAGGGACAGAGAAGCGTTCCTGTCTCCTCCTCATAGTGGACGGTGCAAGTCAGGTGGGTACAGATTGCCGAGTAGGCCCTAAGCTCACCCTCGGCCGTGCGGATAAGAAGAGCGGGTGCTGAGCCAAAGCGAAAGAGCTTCGCTGAGTTAGGAGCCAGCTCGCTGGCCTGGGCGGCAAATACCCGCCGGGCTTGAGCTTGTGCCTGACGCGGCGGGATGAGATAGCGGATGACGGGATAAAGGAAAGAACTGACGGTGCCCAGGATCGAACTACCCAAAAAGAGGTTAATCCATTTTCGTCTGTTCATGGGCCACTGGCGTTTCCAACAATTTTACGGTTTGGAGGAGCTTTGTCAACAACTCCTCGATGAAGGAAAGCCACCTCGACGAGTTCGGCCGCCTTTTCTCTTTCCGGTCCCCTGGATCGAACCACTTCGCGAGTTGCTCTCTCGTATTTGTTCTCCGTGCTCTTTTGACCTGTCAAGGCTCGCCTTGGTCAATCGGAGCTCCAAGGTTCGGGAGCTTCTTAAACGTAACTGTGGAGTCCGGAAAGAAGATAATTGACCCCGAAGTAGGTGAACAGGGCAGTGAGGAATCCAAGGATGGCGATGACGGCTGAGCGTCGGCCCTTCCAGCCCATAACAATTCGGGTATGAAGGTAAAGAGCAAAGACAAACCAGGTGATGAGACTCCAGACTTCCTTAGGATCCCAGCTCCAGTAGCTACCCCAGGCTTTATGGGCCCAGACCATGCCGAAAACAAGACCGCCCAGAGTAAAAAGAGGAAACCCGACAGCTACAGCCCGGTAACTGACGGAATCAAGCTCGGCAGCGGTTGGGCGCCGTTTCGAAGCGCCGCTCTTTTTCTCTCTGGACTCGGCTCGAAGATAGAGGATGCTCGTGACGAAGGCAATGGCGAAGAACGCCTCTCCCAGAAGAGTCACCGAGACATGGAGCCACAACCAGTAGCTCTGGAGGGCGGGAACGAGGGGAGTTGCTTCCTTGGGCATGAGCGGTGAGGAAGCTAAGGCCATCAAGGCGATGACCAAAAGAAAAATATAGGCTCCAGCACGGCGCAGCTTGTATTTCCGCTCGACGAAGAGATAGGCGAGAACCGTTGACCAAGCCAGGAAAGAGAGGGATTCGTACATATTGGTGAAGGGAGCATGGCCACTTTCCACTGTCCTCAGGATCAAGGCAAGGGTGTGGAGAAGAAGGCCACCGAAGGCCAGCGATGAACCAGTCCTGGCTAAGCTCTCTTTCCGAGAAAAAGAGTAAGCGAGATGAAAGATGGCGCCAAGGGCATACAAAATAAACGTGAGAAGAAAAAAGGTTCCTTCACTCATCTTGTTTTCCTTAGAGAATCCATGATAGCGGAAAATTCCTGCTCAAAAGCGTCGCTTCCCTTGCTGGCAGAGCCACCAACGGTGAGTTCGGATTTGCCATTGGTTTCCTCGATGACGATGCGCAATTCCCGGCTTGGCCAGTAGAAAGCGAGGAAGAGGCCACCCATGAGGACCGCGCACCCCAACCAAATGAGGGGAACGCCGGGGTCTTTGGCCATCTGGATGACTGAATACGGTGGGGCATCGATGTCTTTGAGCTCGAAGGACAGGTCGGCCGCCGCTGTCCCGTGGACGCGCCCAAAATCAGGGAACTTGGCGAAGACCCAGCCCGAAAATACTTTTTCTCCATTTTTCCAGCTTTCCAGAAAAACGGCCGGGTTGTGTGGCTCGAGCGAGCGTGTGGCTGGTTGCCTTCTTTCATCGAGCACGAAATCGGGAAGGAAGCGGTGGGCCATAACGTCAATGTTTCCGCCCTCAAGACTTTGCTTTTGACCAACCCGAAGAAAAATCTTCTCTATCGCTGAGGCCTGGTCGGACTTTCTTACCCAAATCTCGAGCCTTGCTCTCGGCCAGTCCCAGCCGTAACCGCTTTGGTAAAAAAGGTAACCTCGATGTTTGAGGGGATGGTTGACCTCGATTGCTTTTTGCCGGACCTCTTTCCCCTTCTCGAGGACTGTCAAATGGCTTTTCCAATCTTTAACACTCCCGTTCGGGTAGTATTCGGTGACGAACTTGTCCAGCCTGACTGAAAAATCGGCGCCCGCAATGGGAATGGTTTGGCCCTCG
>CAYUKK010000162.1:0-20837 GCA_964445305.1 uncultured Eubacteriales bacterium | reverse complement strand
GGTCAGCGTCTCGGGTAAGGTCGGCCCCCCGAACCACACCACCCCTCGGGTGCACCTGCTATCGTGATAATTTGCTACAAGATCAAGCACTTTCGTTTGATGCCAATTCTCTATTGGCAATTTTGGGAGAATTTTCTTGGGTAGAATCAGCAGGGGATGATGGGCAAAAAGAAAAAAAGAATGGTTCATCCACCCCAATCTGTTTCGCCAGCTGCTTCTCCTTCGCCTTCAGCCCTCGTTCGCCTGCTCTCCCCATGATGGGCCAAGCATCATCCCAGCTCATCCGCAGAATACCCGGGGCACTCAGAATGTCACAAGCCCTCATGACATCAATCGCAGACGCTCAAAAAGCGCTGGAAACCTCGACCTCTCCTCCGCCCGAGCCCCGCCCATTTGCTTTACCCCTGCACCGGACATTTGACCCGAGGAACTCTCGCCTGGAGAAACGTCTTCAACTGCCATGTGTCGAGATATCTCCACACCCGCTCAAAAGTATGATGGTAGATAGACAGCATTTCATCACCTTCATGACAAGGCCATCGCCCACTTCCTCGATGGACCGCCCAGACGTCGATTCGCTGATGAAGAAAATCGAGTCCCACTCTCTCCCCCATCCCAAGGTTCCTCAAGACCCAAAACAGACCCATAAAGCTCTGTATCTTGCATGACTCCAACCCTTTGGGAGTCATTCATTATCACCCTCGGACCCACAGAAAAGTCGGATGAACCATTTTTTGTTTTTCCATGGCTTGGGATGGTCGGAGCGTCAATGGATAAGCTCCTTCTTATCCTTTATTTCTTGTGGAAAGAAAGGAAGAGGGTTTCAAGGTCGAACCCCCTTTGCTCTTTCAGCTTCTCGACGCTTTCCTCAAGGATAATCCGGCCATCGCGGATGATAACGATATCATCGCAAATTCTCTCCATCTCCGAAATCAAATGCGAGCTCAGGAAGAGCGTCTTCCCCTTCGCCTTCAATTCGAGAAAAAGGTCGCGAACGCTCTTGATGGAAAGCGGGTCAAGGCTGGAAAAGGGCTCATCAACGATGAGGAAATCGGGAGAAACAAGAAGGTTTTGAAGGTAGGAAAACTTTTTCTGATTTCCAAGGGAGTAAGTCTGGACTTTCCGCTCGAGAAGCTCAATAGCGAAACTCATTCTTTGGCTTATCTCACTGACTCTCCGCTCAAAGCCGCCCACCCCGTCACTCACCTTAAACAGACGAGCTGTCGAACTCAGAATCTCCCACCCCCTGAGCCATGGGAAAAAGACGGGATGCTCCGGAACATAGCCCACCCGTTCCGCCCCCAAATCGACCCGACCCCCATCGGCAATTAAAAAACCGAGGATAACCTTGATGGTCGTTGTCTTCCCGGCGCCGTTTTCACCCAGGAAGGAGGTGATGGCATTCTTCCGGACAGAGAAAGAAACATCCCTTATCGCTTCCACCCGGCCATAGCACTTGGCCAGGTTCTCAACCCTGAGGACAGAGCCTCTCATCGCTTCCTCAGCTCCAGGGAACGAAGCTTTGCTTTCTGCAACAACAAAAAAAGGAAAACCAGCCCGATTACGCTGAAGCCGTAAACAAAATGCTTTTCCGAGGCCAGAATGTTCGGGAAAAGCCCAAGAAAAAGGAGGAACTTCAGCCTGCTCCCCCAATCCGGAAAACGACCGCTCGTCAGGCAGTCGATGAACCCCGAGTTCTGGGTCACAGAAAAGAGAAGATAGATGAAAAGCGAAAGCTGACCCAGGATGATGATGAGGACGTTCGACCCCCCTCTCAAATAAAAGCTCAACCAGCCCGCCAAGGCGATGTAATAAATACCGGCGACAAGCCCCATCCCCAACGGAAGGAGAGATTGAGCCGGAAAATCGCCGACGGCGAGGCCATAGCCCGTCATCCCCGCCATGGCCGCCAGCGCCACTCCCGAGGCGATAAAGAAAAGGCAGAAATTCTTGCGCCAGAGATAAGCCCTGAATTTTCCTTTTAGAAAGAGAATATTCTCGAGCTCACCGCTCTCCACCTCATCCTTCATCATGTCCTGGGAGAAAAAAAGAAAGATATGCGGGAACAAGAAGAGAAAAAACTTCAAGCCCATCGAATAGGAGTCCTTAAGCCAGACATAGGCGATGAAGAGGGCGATGACGAACGGGGGGACGAAAGCCGCCTTGGCCGCTCCGACCTTCTTGGCGGTGAGATAAAAATCTACTTTGAGGCGATCTCGAGCAAGCATCGCTTGACCCTCTCCCTCCTCTCCAGATAATCGATATCCAGGTCGTCCTGATAGAGGATGGTCCCTTTGACCAGAATAACCCGAAAAGGCTCGAGCTTGACTCTAAACCGGCGGTAGAGTTTCTTGTCGCTGTCATAAATAATGGGATAGGCGAAGGAATAGCGAGCCGCAAAGCTTTGGAGTTCAGCTGGCGGCTCCTTGGCAATCCCTACTATTTCTACAGGAATACTATATCTTTCGACAAATTCCTTCATCTCGAAAAGCTCCTCCCAGCAAACGTGACAGACGAGAGAAAAAAAGACGAGAAGCTGGGGCCGGGATGAATCGGCTACCGCCTCCTCAAGAGAGGTATAAATCTGCTCGCTCACAGACCTCCTCTGCTCTAACTTCATCCTGTTCCCAGAAGCGGACGTGCTTGCTCTGTCGATTGCCGGATGGAGTCCCTCGTCGAGGGCTCGAGGCTGGCATGAGTCCCGCGTCGTGAGGAGCTGGCTCCTGCCCAGCTCGAGAGGAAATGGCGCCGCGACGAATGAAATCGGCCGAACGAGGAGCCGGGGAAAGCGAAACGATTTTTCATCCAGGCTGATTCCAGCCATCGCTTCTTTACTTTCAGCCACGGCGCCCACGGAAGGGAGCCACATAATCAAAATAAGCACCTTCCCCAGAATGCCCTGTTTCATCAATTTCACCTCTTCTTTGCCGTTTGTTCTCTTTTAATCTTTTCTTATCGTCATTTCATGGCCATAAATGTAATCCCTACCGTCGACCGTCGAGGAGGCATTGCCTACTTTTTTGCTTTTTTTCTCAAGTTATATGTTTTGCTCATCATCTCATCATCACAATTTGACGTTTTACCCACGTTTTTTTCTCATGGCGCTTTCGCCTTTGAAACTTCAAAAATCCAAAGCTCGCCCTGGCTATCCAGCGCGAAAATTCTCTTGCCCGACTGGGTGACACTCAAGGAGCTGACGGGAATGGGGAAATGGATGAAAGCATCCACCCGGCCTGTCTCATCGACCACCGCCACTTCCTTTCCCGGGTTGACGTCTTGCCTATCCCTATAATCCGGAATAGCCAGGTAGAACCTGCCCGCATGCCAATCGCCGTTCCAGAAGAAAGCGCAAAGCTCCCTCCTTTTCCCTCTTTCTCCTGTGGGAATGGCGACTTTCCGCAACGGATAGTCCTCGCCCACCCTGATCACCTCAGCCTGCCTGCCGCGGCTATCAAGCTTGAAAATATTCTTCTCCTCGCTCCGGCCGAGGACATAAAAATGCCCCCCCTCTCCTCGCCGCAGGAGGATATCATTACGGAAAGTATCGAAAACCGAATTGCCCGAGAAATAGGAATCAAAAGCTTCCCAGAGAAGTTCCCCGCGCCGGTTGAAACAATGGAGCATTTTCTCCTTGCCCTCCCGGCCGGAAGGAAGGTGAGCGACGATGATACGGTCCTCGCCGAGGGCCAGGATTTTTCGCGGGAAAAAACCGACCTTAAACCCCTCCAGGTAGGCCCCTTTCTTGTCCAGAATCTGAACTCTCCGGTTGCCTCCATCAGCAACATAGACGCGCTCACCAAGGACATCCATATCGGTAGGCATGTCGAATTCGCCAGGCCCGTTGCCCTTTCGTCCGAGAGCGCGAAGAAATTGGCCCGCTTCGCTGAAAACGCGGACTTCATTATCCTCCAAATCGAGCACCCATAGCTCGGACGCTCGGAAAAGGAAGGCCACGGCACGGAAGAAGTAAGGACGCGCCCCGCCCTCCGTTGCCCTGCGGACTTCAACTGCCTCATAACGACGAGGTTGATCCGCCCGGGCCCCCGGAGGAAAAACGCTCCCGGCGCTAAAAAGACCGACGACCAGCCCAAAAAGCATTTTGTTCATTTTGTCCTCTGTCCTCTTTCTCGTTCTTTCTTTCCATTCTTTTCTCAGCCGCTTCTCGTTCCATCTCGAAAATCCGCTGAGCCCTCATGAAAAAAGGGTGGGGGTCTCGATTCTCCCCATCATAATGGACGTCGAGACCCCCGGCTGCTTCTCATCAAGAAAAAAGCAGGCACTTCCCCAGCGCCAAGTCGCAGACCGTGAGCATGATCGCCTTCCTGAACCAGCCCTCATTGGATTCGAAAGCGCGAGTCCGGCATCTTTCCCAGTTGTCGTAGCAATAGTCTGCGTCATGGGAAACGGCTTGGGGAACAAACAAAACGAAAAAAGACAGGACAAACCCTGCGGCCAGCGCCAAAGCGATGGCTTTTTTCATCGGAACCTCCTTTCGGCCTCGAATAAGGCAAGTTCCGTGCCAAATGGAAGGAGCTTGGCCGATTTTATAAGTTATTGATTAAAAATCAATTACTGGAAAAGCGCCGTCCCCCCGTCGTCTATGCTGGTGTCGATGTCACACCCGGACACACCCTCCTCGCTTCATCTCTTTTATTTCGAGCGAGTTACACTTGTGACAGGATGTCACAAAGTGTGTCCGGGCATGGGAATTTTGATTCCCTTTTCCCTCGCACAGGCTATAGCGGCCTCATATCCGGCATCGGCATGGCGGGCAACGCCGAGCCCCGGGTCAACCGTCAGCACGCGCTCGAGCCGTCGCCCTGTCTCTTCCCGTCCGTCAGCGACGATGACCATCCCGGCATGGATGGAAAGTCCGATGCCCACACCGCCCCCATGGTGAACCGAAACCCACGACGCCCCGCAGACGGCGTTGAGGAGGGCGTTGAGGATGGGCCAGTCAGCGATGGCGTCCGAGCCGTCCCTCATCCCCTCGGTCTCCCGGTTCGGCGACGCCACCGAGCCCGTATCCAGGTGGTCACGGCCGATAACGATGGGCGCGCTGATCTTGCCCATCCTTACCAAATCGTTAATGACCGCCCCAAACCGGGCCCGCTCCCCGTAGCCTAACCAGCAGATGCGCGCCGGCAAGCCCTGGAACTTGACCTGCTTCTGCGCTTTCCGAATCCATCTTTCGAGAGCCCGGTCTTCCGGGAATTCAGCGAGCACCGCTTCATCGGTGACGTAGATATCCTCGGGACGGCCCGAAAGCGCCGCCCAGCGGAAAGGCCCTTTGCCGACGCAAAAGAGCGGCCGGATATATTCCTGGACAAACCCGGGGATATCAAAAGCCCGCTCGACACCCGCCTTCTGCGCCTGGCCACGGATGTTGTTGCCGTAATCAAAGGCCCTGGCCCCTCGCTTCTGGAGTTCGAGCATCGCCTCGACATGGACGGCCATGGATTCGTAGGCCCGGCGGACATAATCCTCGGGATTGTCGCGGCGGAGGCGAAGGGCTTCCTCATAGGGAAGGCCATGGGGCACGTAGCCGTTGAGCTCGTCGTGGGCGGACGTCTGGTCGGTCAGGACGTCGGGTGTGATGCCGCGGCGGACGAACTCGGGGATGATGTCGGCGGCGTTGCCGAGGAGGGCGATGGAAAGAGGTTCTCCCTTGTGGAGTGCCGTATCGGCCAGCTTGAGAGCCTCATCCAGGCTCTCCGTCATGGTATCGACATAGGCGGTCTGGAGACGGCGCTCGATCCTCGCCTGGTCGACTTCCACGACGATGGCCACCCCCTCGTTCATGGTCACGGCCAGAGGCTGGGCGCCACCCATTCCGCCCAGGCCGGCTGTCAGGACGAGCTTGCCCTTCAAGCTTCCCCCAAAGTGCTTCCTGGCCACGGCGGCGAGCGTTTCATAAGTCCCCTGCAAAATTCCCTGGGTTCCGATATAAATCCAGCTTCCGGCCGTCATCTGGCCAAACATGGTCAAACCCTTAGCTTCGAGGCGGCGGAATTCGTCCCAGGTCGCCCACTTGGGGACGACAAGCGCATTGGCGATGAGAACGCGCGGCGCCTCCTCGTGTGTCTTAAAAACAGCCACCGGCTTCCCCGACTGGACGATGAGCGTTTCGTCGTTGGCGAGGCTTTTCAGGCTGTCGACGATGGCCCAAAAACACTCCCAGTTCCGGGCTGCCTTGCCGGTCCCGCCATAGACAATGAGCTCCTGCGGCTTTTCGGCAACTTCAGGGTCGAGGTTATTCATCAACATCCGAAGGGCGCCCTCCTGGGCCCACCCTTTAGTTTGAAGCGCGGTACCACGCGGCGCTTTTATGGGCGCATATTCTTGCTTTTCCTTGACGGCCATTTTTCTCCTCCTCTTCCCAAATTATACACCCAAAAATGGGGACAGTTTACCCATTTACCCTATTTTCTCATATATTTCCCCCCCTGTCAGAAAAAAATGCTCCCCAAAATTTTCTACCAGCCATTAAATCCCTCTCTTTCCTTTGAACAATAAAAAGGGTATTAAAATTCTCTCCAAGAATTTTAGGAAAATTCTGTTGACGAAGGCAAATTCATTGTTATAAATTTTAAGTGCCTGGATGAGAGCAACAAATCGTTGCTCTAACCGAAATTATTTGGGCTGAGGTTTGAAAATTCGGGAAAAGGAAGGCCAGATCCTAAAACCCCAGCCTGGGCGCTCTGACGAAAAGATGACGGATAGGGCTGTGGTCCTGCTTTTGGAGCCAGACGAGGGCCGGAGGAATTTACTCCGCTTCCTCTGTCAAGATATAGGCTCTGTCCACGTCGCAACGACCGTTGACGAGTCCACCTCTCTCGCCTCTCTATCAATCCCCGATGTCCTCGTCGTCAGCCAAACCCAAGCCATCTATTCCTCGCTCCGCGCCATCCTCTCGGAAAAGTCGAGTGTCCTCATCGTTACCGAGGAAAAAGCAACCTTAAGTCAGGTCCTGGAGAACTGGCCATCGGATCTCATGATCGACCTCATCCCCTTTCCCGCTGACGAACCATCCCGGGAGAGGTTCCGCCGCATCCTCCGGCGGAGCATCGAATATGCCCGGCTCAAGCGGGAGCTGGAAAAACTCCGCTCTTCCCCTGGCCCAAACGAGGAAAGGATCAAGGCAGTCTACGCCGAGGTCAAGGAAATCAAGAATGTCATCAACAACAACATCGTCAAGGAGATGGAAAAACGACTCTCCCTCCAGGTCCGTTACCTTTGGTTCCAGAGGCGGAAGCAGAAAATCGAGGAGCTCATCAAAAAAATCCACATCGCCGACGACGTCAGCAGCCTCCTCGACACCCTGGCCGACATCAAAGAGCTCATCCAGGCCAGCGGCATCACCTTCTATATCCTCGACGAAAACGAAACCTTGGGCAAGTTCCTCAAGCCTCTCGTCTGGGACGACGCCTTTCTCTCCCATGCGGAATTCTCCCGTTACATCGCCCTCCTCGACGCCCACGATTTCGCGGCTCAGGTGGTGCGCCAGCAGGAGGACATCAACCTGGCCAGCGTCCCTCTCGACAAGCGTCTGGCCAAACGTTACGTCGACCATCTCAAGCAACCCCTCCATAGCCTGCTCGGTGTACCCATCCGGCACGAAAAAGAAATCATCGGCGTTCTCGAGGCCTACAACAAGCTCCACCGGGGCGAGGTAAGCCGCTATGGGTTCAGCCGGGAAGACGAGCAAGTGCTGCGGGGTCTTTCCGAGCATATCTCCCTGGCCATGACCAAGCTCAACCTCATCCAGTATGACGCGCTGACCGGTCTTCTCCGGCCCGACCCCTTCTTCGAGAAGGTCCTCCAGAAGGTGAGCCTCCAGAGCAAGCGGCGGCAGGAGATGGCCTCTTTCGCCCTGGTCATGGGGGATGTGGACTGGTTCAAGCATTACAACGACCGCAACGGCCACGAAGCCGGAAACCGGCTTCTTAGGGAGCTGGCCCGGGTGCTCAAGTCCTCCATCCGTGAGGATGACCTTATCTGCCGCTATGGGGGAGAAGAGTTCCTCTTTTTCCTGACCGGCATCAAATCGCTCGAGGAAGCGTGTATCCTGACCGAGCGCATCCGCAAGAACGTCGAGGAGCATTATTTCGAGAACGAGGAATACCAGCCCCGTTCCAACCTGACCATGAGTTTTGGGGTGACCCTCCTGCCGAGGAAGGAGGAGTTCTATGCTTCGATCAACAAATACGAGCTCAAAAAAATAGCCATCGAAGCCGATATGGCCATGGCCGAGGCAAAAGGGAAAAGGTGGCGTGCGGGCAAGAAGCTTGAGCTCGAGGAGAAGGATTTAACCAAAAACAAGGTCTGTGTGTATAACCGGGAGCTGGCTGAAGCGGGGGGAAAGGGGACACTGATCAAACCCTACCGCGAGGAATTCTTCGAGGAGAAAAGGAAACATCGGCGCCATTATGTGTCCACACTTCTCCTCTATGCTGAGGACGGCACCTTCAAGGTGACCAAAACGGTCAACCTCAGCCTGGGCGGGGCGCGGATTTACTCTGAATCAAAGCTCCCCCTGATGAAAACCATCGACCTTCTTCTTGTCCTGGACAACAAGGCGACCTCGTTCAAGGGGGATATCGTCTATTCTCTCAAAGCCAGCCCAGAGTCGACCCTCTATTACACTGGGCTCAAATTTAAGGATATGTCTACGGTGGGAAGAAGGATGCTCGAGAACTATCTTGCTTCTCTACCGGCGCGAGAAGGCATCTCCTGAGGCCCGCTGGCGGGACCCGCTCAAGCCTCGAGCTCGTCGATCAAAGCTCTGAGATAAGCTGTGGGTGGGGTTATTCTGGCGTAGAAGGCATCCTTGAGAGCTTCGACCTGGCTCCGGAAAGCGTTAAAATCGGCCGGGTTGCTCCAGTTCTCCATGCTCAGCTTCTCGAGGATGTCTTTGAGCGTGTCCAGGCCGAGGATTTCCTCAGTGAAGCGGGGAAGGGTGGCCCCTTCCCTCTCGCTCATCTTGACGTAGCGAAGGAGGTATTTGCGCAAAAGCTCCTGGTGGTTGATGATTTCCTGCTTGATGAAGAACTGCTCTTTGGGGGATTCCGTCTGGGAAAGCTTGAGGTAAAGTCTCTTCGCTTCCTCCAAGGATTCATCGACGGAAGCGACGATGTGCTCGCCGTCGAGGATGAGCTTATCCCCGTTCTGGAAAAAGCAGACCTCGCCGTTGCCGTTTCGCGTCTCGACCCGGCGGTACTTCTCAAGGACTTCGAAGAGGCGCTGGAAGCTCTCTTTTTCCTCATCGAAGATTTTTTCCTCAGCCAGGGCCTCGGTTTCTGCTTCACCCACTTCTGCCTCACCCGGCTTCTCCCTTTCCTCGGCTTCTTTTTCAACTGCGGCTTCCTCAGCAAGCGAACTCTCCATGATCTCACTGAGCTCGGGAAACGTCGTCGGCGCTTCAGGCTCGATGGCCTTGCCTTCTGCGGGAGCAGCGGGCGCGGTTACCCCCTCGCCGACTTCCCTGGCTGTCTCTTCTTCCAGGGCGATTGTCTCGGATTCAAGGATTTGCTTGATCTTCCGGAGCTTCAGGAGCTCCTGCTCCAGGTCAATCTTGACCGCTTCCTCTTCAGGCGCTTCGGGAAGCTCGGCCACAATGCCGAACCTGTCTTCGAGGTCCTTCTTGTAGTAATTGATTCTTTCCTCTGCCGTGAGGTGGAGCGATTCGAGCTTCTTATTGAGTTCGCTAATGGCCCGAAGCTCTTCCAGTGTCAGGCTGGCCAGTTTCTCGATTTCCGTCTGGTAACCGACTGCTTTTTCAAAATGCTCCCTGATCTGGCGCTGGAGAGAGGTTCTTTCCGTCTCGAACTCGCTGATGACCGTCCGGTAGTCGTGGAGAATCTGTCTTCCCTTATCAAGCTCCCTCTCGATGGCTTCGAGCCTTTTCCCGGCCTCTTCCTTGATCGCTTTGATCTTTTCCTCGAGCTCCTGCTCAATTTCCTTCTTTTTCTTGGTCAGGATTTTCTCGAGCTTCCCCTCGATTTCCTCGATGACGGTGAGGGAATCCCTCGTGTTCAGCGTTTTCTCAGCCATGGCACCTCTCCTTTGCCCTGGCAAAAACTCTCCAGGATGGCGAAGAGCGGCGAACAAAAAATTGCCTCTCTCCAGACCCAGGGAGAAACACGGGGGAAAAAAGCGCCTCCCTCAACACCACGGCAGCGACAGCGCTTCTAACCCGGTTTCCTTCCCTGATTAATCTTTCTAAAATTCTAACTACTAGTTTCCGGATAATTTTTTTCTGTGCTGATATATTAATCCCGACGGGGAGGGTTGTCAAGGTCGTCATACCCGGTCGGTTGAGGTAGCTCCTGTTGCTTTTTTCACCCTGCGTTTTTCGCTGGCAGGCGTGTAACTCCATGGTTAAGCCTTTCATTATTTCATCCGGGCATAGTTTCTCAGACCGGCTTCCGGATGGCAATCACCTCTTCAGACGATTCTCAGGAGTAATTTTGCCCCGAAAGTCTCACCCACAAAGATGACCGACTCTCGCCACGGACGACTATCTATGTTTTTCACAGATTTCCTGTGGTCCAGCTTCACTTTGGAAGCTCACGAACCCGATAGAGACATATGAGGCCAATTGAACCTAATAGGGTTGATGGTCTTATAGGGTTGATAATGGGCAAAAAATGAAGTATAAGAATCGCCTGGGCCAGGAAGAAAGCCAGACATAACGCGTCAGATGCGGGCCAAGGTAGGAAAGGCAAGGAAAAAAGGAGAGCTTGGATGAGTATCACCAATCTCTGGATCATAAATAAAGATAGAAAAGAAGGGGAAAGACTGGCCGAGTTTCTGGCCAGCCTCGCTATCAAGGCAGACATCATCGATTCCCTTGACGGCTTCCCCCCTGAAAGCTTCGGAGCGCAAGCAGGCAGGAAGGAGGAGAGCCTTCATACCTCACCTTCACCCGTGGCCGTTGCCCTCCTGGACTTCGATACGCTTGGCGACGGAAGCCTCGAGAAACTCCCCCGTCTCCGCGAGGCTAATCCCCACCTTTCTCTCATCCTTCTTTGCCGCTCGAGGAGGACCGAGCTCGCCCTCTCCCTTCTGGAGAAGGGGCTCATCGACCAGTTCGTAAGCTCGGAGGACAGGGCAACCGTCTATTCTGCCATCCGCAGCGAGATAGGGAGAAGGAAGCTGGCCGAAGAAAACAGCCGGTACGCCCAAGAGCTCAGGCGGCTAAAGCTCGAGGAATCAAGAAACCGGCGAAAGGCAGCCGAGCTTGAGGAAATCCACAACGCTACCCTCGAGAACCTCATGACCGCCCTCGACCTTCGCGATGTCGAAACCTTTGGCCACTCCCTGACCGTGGCCAAGTACAGCCAAGCCCTGGCCCGGCTTCTTGGCATCCGAAGCGGCGCGGCTGTCGATAACATCCGCAAAGGGGCGCTCCTCCACGACATCGGGAAAATCGCCATCCCCGACTCCATCCTGAAAAAGCCGAGCCGGCTGTCGACCGCTGAATGGGAGAAGATCAGGCTCCACCCGGTCCTCGGCTACGGGCTTATCAAGGAGATCAAGCTCGTCCACGAAATCGGCAACATCATCCTTTATCACCATGAACGCTACGATGGGAAGGGCTACCCGCGAGGTTTAAAGAAGGAGGCCATCCCGCTCGAAGCCCGTATCTTCGCCCTGGCCGACGCCCTTGATGCTATCACCTCGTATCGCCCTTACCGGAAGGAGAGAGACTTCAAGGCAGCAAGGAAAGATATTTTGGAGAACAGGTCGACCCAGTTCGACCCGCGGGTCGTCGACGCTTTCTCCTCGGTCAAGCTCGAGGAATGGGAGAGGATTCGCTACGAAACGACCAAGCTCCTGCCAGCCCTCGAGAGCTTCTCCGAGGTTTATCGGAAAAGATAAAGATAAGGAAGAGATGACGGTCGTGGCCGAAAAAAGAGCGAGAGAGGAGGGAAAAAACGTTCGGGCGCCGGGCGACTTTTCCGATCGTCCCGGTCGAATTTATAGATTTTATAATTTTGATAACGACGATAGGCTAAATCAAGCTAAACGGAAATAACGGTGAGAAGAGAAGGGATGTGGGGCAGGGTGATGATTCTGCTTCTCGCTTTCTTGTTGCTTGCCTCCTCTTCTGCCTGCAAGAAGAACCCGATTATGCCCGAGGCCGAGGAGCTGAGCCGTCCTATCATCTGGGTAAACACGTTCGAGCTTTCTTTCACCGCTTATGAGACAGGGCCGAACCCGGCGGCCCAGACGCTCAAGGTGAAAAACTCGGGACCGAATAGCCTCGAATATACGATCTCGGATGACGCGAGCTGGCTCGAAGTCGAGCCGGGAAGCGGTGCTTCTTCGGGCGAAATGAGGGAGCACTCGGTTCGGGTCAACAAGGAGGGTCTCACCGCCCGGGAAAACGCCTACACCGCGACGATAACCATCACCTGCTCCCAGGCTTACAACAACCCCCAGCGCGTGGCCGCAAGCCTGAAGATTGATAAAGAACCTCCGCCTCAGATTGCCTTCTCGCCCCCGAGTCTGAGCTTTAGCTGCCAGGTCGGCGCCGGGAACCCGGCCCCTCAGACCATTTCCATCTGGAATGGCGGAAAGAGTACGTTGAACTATACCATCGCCGATGACGCCAGCTGGCTCGATGTCGAGCCAAAAACAGGCTCTTCGACTGGCCAAGCGCAAACTCGCCTGCACACGGTTTCAGTTGAAGCGACAGCCCTGAGTCAAGGAACCTACACGGCAACGATCACGATCTCCTGCCCCGAGGCAACGAACAGCCCGCAACGAGTCGATGTCACCCTGCGCGTGGCCACGATCCCGACGAACAACGAGATTTCTATCGTTTGCATTCCGTCATCGGGATATACGGGGACAACGGTGAGCGTGCCCATCTCCATCCTCGGCAACCTGAAAAGCATTTCGACGTTCGGGTTACAGTTGACTTTCGACACGAACATGTTCGAGTATGTGGGAACGAGCAAAGGAAGCCTCACCGGAAGCTGGGCTTTTGTTGACGGGAACAATATTTCGGGAACAGTGACTATCGGTGGTTTTGCTGGCTCTGGAATCCCAATCCCTAGGGGGAGCGAAGGGAGCCTGGCCGTGGTGAGCCTCCGCGTGACGGGTGGCTCATACTCCAACGGCCAGCAAAGCCAGCTCACCATCCGAAACTACACGGACGAAATAGCCGGCATGAAGCCTGAGCCCGCCATTACCATCTTCACCTACCGCAAATAACCGAAATTGGGGCGAAATTGGAAAATTGGGGACAGTTTACTAATTTACCCAATTTTTTCGTGATTTTTGGCTGGGAAAAATCAACGCGAGCCAAAAATTTTCCCCTTTTTATATAATTTATTTATTATCAATAAATTATCAGCACCAACTTCACCCGCCCCTCAAACTGAGTTTTGCCCAAACCAAGTTCAGTGAGCAAGAGATGGAGGACCAGACCTTCGGGCAGCGCTCGAGGAAGGAGCGAGCTGCACCAGCCTGACCTTGGCCGACTTCAAAGACAAGCGTTCCGCCGGGTTTAAGATAGGTAGGCGCACCCCGGACAAGGCGCCGTATGATTTCGAGTCCCGTCTCCCCTGGGACAAGAGCCCGCCGTGGCTCGTGGTTTCGGATCGGAGCGGGAAGATCTGGCCATTCAGCGGCGGAAACATAGGGCGGGTTGGACACGATAAAATCACACTCGCCCTCGAGGCCAAGCCAGCGAAGCGCCGAATAGAGATTGCCTCTCACAAAACGGATGTTCGTCGCGCCATGCCGCTGGGCATTGAGAGCCGCAACCTTAATCGCCCGGGCCGAGATGTCGGTGGCCATGATGCACGCCGCCGGCAGCTCCTTCGCCAGAGCTATAGCGATATTCCCCGCCCCCGTCCCGATATCGACGATGTTGAGGACATCCGTTGTGCCCTTCCCCTCCCCGGCATAAAGCTCGAGCACCTTCTCGACGAGGAGCTCGGTTTCAGGCCGGGGGATAAAAACGCCACGCGGCGTCTGAAAGCGAAGCGACCAGAATTCCTTTTCCCCGACAACGTAGGCCAAAGGCCAGCCAGACAGCCGCTGATTGAGGAGGTTCATAAATTTCTTTTCCTCCCGCCTCGTCAGTCGCCTCTCTGGCGAAGCAAAAAACCGCTCCTCGCTTAGTCCGGTCGCTTTGAGCATCAACACCTTGGATTCGATGGCCGGAACTTCCACGCCCCTGGCGCGAAGAAGACCTATCCCCTTTTGGTAGAGCTCCTGGATTGTTGCGCCCGACGCCACCACCCGCTTCAAACTCCCAGCTGGCGACCCGAAGAAGCAGCATGCTCCTCGAGCTTTTGGGCCTGGGCATGGAGGATGAGCTTCTCGATGAGGACGTCGAGCTCACCGTCGAGGACGGCCTGGAGGTTGTGGAGGGTCAGATTGATGCGATGGTCCGTCACCCGGGACTGGGGGAAATTGTAAGTGCGGATTTTCTCGCTCCTCTCCCCTGTCCCGACCTGGGATTTGCGGCTTTGGGCGATCTCCTCGTCCTGTTTCCTCTTGGCGATATCCATCAGCCGCGAGCGCAGGATGCGGAGTGCTTTCTCCTTGTTCCGGTGCTGGGACTTCTCATCCTGGCAGGAGACGACCAGGCCCGACGGCTTGTGGGTGATGCGGATGGCCGTGTAGTTGCGGTTGACGTTCTGACCGCCGGGACCGCTGGCGCCAAAAGCCTCGATTTTGAGGTCCTTGGGGTCGAGCTTCACGTCGACCTCGTCTGCCTCCGGGAGCACGGCCACGGTCACGGTCGAAGTGTGGATGCGGCCAGAGGCCTCGGTCCGGGGAACGCGCTGCACCCGGTGAACGCCGCTTTCGTACTTGAGCGAGGAATAGACGTTTTTGCCGCGGATGTTGACGATGACTTCCTTGAACCCGCCGATGGGCGAAAGGCTGGCCTGCATGATTTCGAATTGCCAGCCCCGGCTCTCGGCATAGCGAGAATACATGCGGAAAAGGTCCTGGGCGAAAAGCGAAGATTCATCACCGCCCGCGCCGGCCCGGATTTCGAGGAAGACGTTCTTTTCATCATAGGGGTCCTTGGGAAGGAGGAGAAGCTTGAGCTCGTGCTCGAGCTGTCGCGCTTTCTCGCGGAGAGACTCGAGCTCGCTCGAAGCCAGGTGGCGAAGCTCGTGGTCAGCCTGCTTATCGGCCAGGATGTCCTCGGATTCCTGAATTTGCTTCTGAACTTTCTTGTAGTCCTCATAAGCGCGGACGAGGGGCTCGAGCTCGGCCCTTTCCTTGGCGATTTCTTTTATTTTCTGGGGGTTGGAAATAAGAGCGGGGTCGGAGAGGGAGAGGGTCAGGCGACGGTATTTTTCCTCAAGACCCTCGAGCTCGGCAAAGACCATGGTTATTTCTTGAGGTCGCCATACTTCTTCCTGAACTTTTCGACGCGGCCGGCGCTATCGACCAGCTTCTGCTTGCCCGTAAAAAAGGGATGGCACTGGGAACAGATTTCGACGCGGATTTCCTTCTTCGTGGCGCGGGTCATGAACGTGTTGCCGCACGCGCAGGTGACCCGGCACTCCACGTATTCAGGATGGATGCCTTTCTTCATCGCCTGAACTCCTTGATGGCATCCCCATTATAGCAGATTGGAGCCCCAAATCAAAGGTTGCCGAATTCCTGATAGAAATGCCCGACGGGTCCTGTCGTGGTTCCCCCCGCGCCCCCGAGCGGTCTATCTTGTTTAACGAGAATTCCCTGTCGGCAATTTAGGGAGGAGTCTGGACGGTTTCGTCTCCGCTGGCCTGGTCGAATGGTGAGCAAGAAGCTCGTCGACTTTCTTCTCATAACAGGCCCAATCAATCTGGAAATGGCGCTTAGCTATTGTTTCTCTTACTATCTGGCTGTAGCTTCTGCTCTGGAAATAATTTTTGAGCGCGCGGTTAAGCGGGAAGACCTGCTCCTCGGCCATCCATTCGTAGAATTTGCCGCCAGTCTCTCTCAGGCAATTGAGGTGGACGATCCAGGCGAGGTGCTTGAAGGGGATGTCGGGGAAGGCCTTTTCAACGGCCAGGACTTCGCCCTGCTTCTCCGGGTTGAGAAAATGAAAATACCGCGTGAAGAGCAATGCGTTATGAAAGTAGGCCGGGAAAGCGAGGACGCCGTCCTTCTGGGTCAGGCGAGCAAGATAGACGAAGATATCGACAACTTTTTTGCCCAGGCCGAGACCGGGATGGTGCTGGCCGGGCAGAGGCGGTCTCTTCCTCGAAAAGTGGAGGAGCGGGTTCTGGAGGGTCAACCACTCGAGAATCAAGAACTCAAATTCGAAGAATTCAGGCGGAAAGGGCGGATTTTCCCGGGGTTTTAGTCGGCCCTCCCGGATTTTCAAATCCACGATGAGGTTGGCGGGTCTGGCTTCCTTAAAAAAAATCTGGTACCTCTGGACAGGGTACTCCGAGGAATCAAGGGTGTAGGCGAGAGGCCAGAGATGGCGTTTCCTGGCCTCTTTAAAAAAGTTGCGCTTTCCCAGGACGCTGGCGACTTCGGTCATCGAATACCGGCAGAGAAAAAGGGAGCTACTCTTCTCCTCGATGAGGCCAGAGAGGATGTCTTTCTCCTCAAGGAGGGGCGAGGGCGAAGAACCAGGTTTGTCTTTCATCGCGCTTGGAAATTCCATTCTATTTAATTTCCCAATCGTCCGCAACAAGAACTTGGTGCCCCTAATTTGCCGATAAAAATTGCGATCGCCGTAACATGATTATTATTCTGAGGGTTCAGCGAGAAAGGGAACGCACCCGATGGGTGGCGTGGGGAAAAGGCGAGGAGTCTGGGTGAGAAAGCCCGTCGAAGCCCGAGCGCGCACGGTTTCTCGAACGAAGCGAGAGAAGAGCGAAGGCTGAGTCGGAGCGAGTTTCCTCGCTGTGGAGACGAGCGGGCTTCGCAATCCCAGCCCCGAACCTTTGCGGGGGGGTGAACCCCGACAGGATCCGCCGGGTGCCTCTATCTGCAATTTAGGGCACGAGCCGGGATTGCCGATAAGATAATCCCTCTGGTGACCTTATCGGAAATTTCGCGAAGGAGACAGAAGGGAATTGGGCTTCCGATGGCCGAAGAAATTGGCGGCCCTTGATGCACAGCTATCTTATTTTTTGAAAGTAAAAGTAGTGCAGCCAGGTGCAGTTCTCATGCCAACGATATCATCCGTAAAATTGCTCATACAGACCTGACTCTGTCTTCCGTCGCTACAACCGCTGCAGGTTACTCTGAGTTTAAGGAGAGCAATGCTCCCCGAACTTCCAACGCGAACCGCAAAAGAAGGATCTCCGGCCCAGGCTCCGATCCTTACTCTCCCCGCGCTAACCAGATTTCCTGTGACCTGAGCCCAATTTCCTGTCAAGCTCCCCTTGGAAACACTAACCAGCTCAAACATGGTAGCATCGAAAGTAACCTCCAGGCCAAAGGCTTTAATCTCGTTCGTGTTTCCCAGAATCGTTATCGGAAAATCGACAACTGTGCCTGTCTGTCCTGCTGTCGGACTGCAGGAGATGGCGATTTCGTTGTTCGTAGGGATGGCGCTGACCACTAATGTGACATCCAGCACCTGCGGGCTATTCGCAGCAGCAGCGCTGGTAACTGTAATGACTCCCCTGTAAGTGCCCGTGCTCAGACCGGCGCTGTCGACACTGACGGCATGGGAGACTTCTTGGCCAGTCGATGTTCCGCTGCTCGGGTAAACCTCCAGCCAGGCGGCGTTGTCGGTTATAAGATAGTTTAGAGTCCCTTGTCCGGAGTTCCTGATTCTGATTGACTGGGGTGCGGGGCTCGGTCCTCCTACCCTCGCCTCAAAATTAAGGCTTGAAGGACTCACCGCAATCATCGGAGGAAGAGCAGCTCTGATCTCCAGCGTTACACTCACGGTTTGGGGGCTATTTACAGCATTCGGGTCGGAAATGGTCACTGTTCCGGTGTAAGTTCCAATCGCCAGGCCAGAGATACTCACGGCCACGGAGTGGCTATTCTCACCTCCGGTGGAGCTACCGCTCGTCGGAGAGACATCGAGCCACTCAGCGTCGTCAGCGATGGTATAGTTTAAGGTCTGCTGGCCACTGTTTCGGATTCTTATCGTCTGAGGAGCGGGGTTTGTGCCGCTGGCGCTGGCGATAAATGTTAGTTGGCTTGGAGTCACAGAAATCTGCGGGGGCGGCTCTTTTGTCAACAAAAGAAAAACCTTGACGTCCTGTGGGCTGTTGCAGGCCTCTCTGCTCGAAACGACAATCTTGGCTTCATAGGCCTCCGCTCTCGCGGTCATACCCCTTTTGTCTATAGTGAGCAAGTGGTCGTTTACCTGGCCGTTAGAAGAGCCCGAGGTAGGAGAGACGTTAAGCCAATTCGCATCATCCGAGAGTGTATAGTTCATGGTCTCGACGCCAGCGTTCTTGATTTTCAAAATTTGAGGGGACGGGTCCGGCCCGATCTCGGATGCAGAAAACCTGAATTCGAAAGCGTTTACCCAGATAACAGGATGAGTCTCATATTGATAAGGGCCCTTGCATTTTATCTGAAAAGCGAAAAGAAAAAAAAGTCCCGTTAAGAATGCGCTGGTTATGCTTCTGGACCGCATGGACGTATTCTCCATCATAGCTTTATTCATAGATTCATAGAGTCTCATGTTAATCTATTCTTAGAACTCCTCTTAAAATAATCGCCGGCTCTATATCGTCGACCAGCTCGGCCATAGAGATTTCTCCCCCTTTCTGTTTCAGATGGAAAACAAGCTCGACGAGCTGGCCAGGGCCTCGCTCGAGATACTCGCTCATTCGATATCCTCCGACTCTAATCAGGCCGGGCTCCACCTCCATTCCCTTGAGGGCGATATAGGCTTCCTCATGATCTGGCTGGAAGAGCCCCAGAAAGGTGAGCTTTTCCTTCGTATACCTTATGTCAAGCCCGAAAGCTTTGAGGCGGAACAGGCTACTCACCTGGATGGGGACTCTGACAATATTCCCCGTAGAGATAAATGGGTTGCCAAAACTGATTAGCCTCGGTTCTCCCACCAGGTCTCTCATCCTCAGAAATATTCCCTGGCCAACATCAACAGTATAGATATCCCCCGTGGGATTAAAAATCAGGAGCGGAAGGCACAGGTCATCTCCGTCCCTAACTCCGAAAGTCAGAACGACAAGAGCTCCGTGGCTCTTTTCTTTGATCGCGGTCTCGCTTTCTCCTTCAACTCTTACCAAGCCGGGCGCTTCTTCGTGGCCAAGAACATAATTAAATTCTTGAGTCAATGACGTTTTCTGCGAACCAATATACTCAAGCCCATCGATAGGATAATTGACACTGAAACCAAAACGTCGAATGCCATGGGCGTTGGAAATGATAATGGGGATGTTCACAATGTCCCCGGGTCGCGTGATTGTGTCTAGCGGATAGAGCTTCCGCCTGGGGGGTGACTCAAGCTTGCTCTCCTCGTAATCAGGGGGGAGTCGATCGGGCCGGCGCGCCGGAGCCATCCTGTTTTGCCTGTTTTGCCTGGAGGACCAAGGTTCTTCCACTGCCAAGAGCGAGCCTTGAGCCACCAACTCGGCCGACGAGCTGGAGCTGGTCATTTCTGTGCAGCACTGTGGCAGATTCCTCAACCCAAGGTAGTGTTCAAAGATTTGCTGGGCATCCCCCGGCGTTATGTTCTGGCTGCAGTTAGCGTCACCGGTCATCTGCTGGCACGAATCAGGAGATAAAATCCCTAAATAAATTTCAAAGGCCTTCTGGGCATCACCTGGGGTCACGTTCCCATCACCGTTCACATCTCCCAGTCTGGAACAAGGGAGAAAGGTGAAGTTGGCTGTGGACGGGAGAGGCAAGAATTCGTCATAAAGACCATCTGTGTAGTTATCAGCTCGAACCTGGCTGACGGTCGGCACATTATAGCTTAGGCACTTGACTTGAAGGCGGAGGTTGATCAGAGTCCCCGAGCTTGAGGCAGGGATGGTTGTCCCACCTATCCCCCTGATTCGCAATCTTCCCGCGGTGGCCGTATCGATGGTCAAGTTCCAATTGGAGGTTAGAGAGCCAGGGCTCCATGTTTTATAAACGAAGAACACAGTGTCGAAATGGAAATCAAGGCCGAAAGCGGTGAGAGCGACAGGATTGCCAGATATTTGAATAGCCACGTCGACAAAGAGGCCTGAGGTGCTTTGACTTGGATTCAAGATCAAGGTTATAGTGCCATTGTCTGCATCATCGTCCTGCTCGGTGGCGGTTATATCCTTTGAGGGAATGCCCGTGGCACTTAGACGAATCACAGCCGTCCCATTAGCAATGTCCACATCCTCAGCCGCGGCAAGTGTTACTGCCTGGTCAACATTCCAGTTGGCTGGAGTAAACGTAAGCGCCGCCCCTGACTGAACCGTAATATCTGTATCCCCGCTCACCCGAGCTACCGTCACATTGATATCCCCGGATGGCTGCGCCGATAGCCTCACCTGAAACTGAGCTGTCCCACCCTCAGGCACAGAGACCGCATCCACGTTTGTCACAAACTGGAGCGTATCGTTATCCTGCTCACTGGCCGTTATATCCTTTGAGGGAATGCCCGTGGCACTAATCCGAATCACAGCCGTCCCATTGGCAATGTCCACATCCTCAGCCGCGGCAAGTGTCACTGCCTGGTTCGTATTCCAGTTGGCCGGGGTAAACGTAAGCGCCGCCCCGGATTGAACCGTAATATCCGTATCCCCGCTCACCCGGGCTACCGTCACATTGACATTCTCCGATGGCTGCGCTGATAGCCTCACCTGAAACTGGGCTGTCCCTCCCTCAGGCACTGAGACCGTATCCACATCCGTCACAAACTGGAGCGTATCGTTATCCTGCTC
>CAYUKK010000161.1:0-3520 GCA_964445305.1 uncultured Eubacteriales bacterium | reverse complement strand
CTATAAGTTCCGCCGTGCGACTGGAGTTCTTTTTCTCCCTCTTTTTTTACTTCCTCCTCGTCGTCTTTTTCGGTTTGAGATTCCGGCACCGGATGAGGAGCTTCGAGGATTTCTTCCTGGCCTCGCGCCGCCTTTCCGCCGGACTCGTCTTCCTCTCCCTCACCGCTTCCTGGTTTGGAGCGACGTCCATTCTCGTGACGACGGATGAGGCCTTTGAGCGAGGATTGAGCGCTATCTGGCTCGTCGGCGTGCCAGCCGTCGTGACCGTGCTTTTTTTTGCCTTTTTTCTTGCCGCGCCCATCCGCCGTTTACCCATCCTAACGCTTCCGGACCTTGTCGAGCAGCACTACGGGAAAACGGTTCGCCATCTCACCTCATGCCTTCTCTTTTGGTACATGGTTGTTCTTGCCTCGTCCCAGATGGTCGCCGTCGGACAATTCTTCCAGCCTTTTCTGGGCTTTTCTTACTTCTGGAGCCTTGCCCTCGGAACCGGCGTCGTCCTCATCTATCTTGTGAGCGGCGGTTTGCGGTCGGTGGCCGTTACAGACAGCTTGCAGTATTTTTTTATGACAGCAGGAGTTATTGCCTTGACTGTTTTCCTTCTCCGGGTTTCCTCTTTCCAGGGAGTTATCGAGGCGGCAAGCCAGGTGGGTCCAGCGGGTTACCTGAACATTTTTTACGATAGCAAGAGGAATCTTCTCATCGTTTTTTCTTTTAGTCTCGCCTGGACTATTTCTCCCATTGCCTGGCAACGCATCCAGGCGGCTCAAACGGAAAAGAAGGCCCGTCAGGGCTTATACTGGACTGCCGCCGCGCTTTTCCTTCTCTACGGCCTGGTTGTGGCCATCGGAATTCTTGCCCGTCCGCACTTCCCCATGACGACTTCCAGCTCTCCTCTCCTCACGCAGATAATCATCACCAGAGTGTCCCCCCTTTTCGCAATTTTCCTTTTTATCGCTGTGGCGGCGGCTATCCTTTCGACGATGGACACGGCTATCAACACGGGGGCTCTGACCTTGAGCCGGGACATCTTTGAACAAACCTTCTTCGGGGCGTCCCGTCAAAAAAATGACGCTGTCCTCCTCGGACGCGCTGCAACCATGTTGGTAGCCATCATCTCCTTCGCCGTGGCCACCCAGTTCCGCAGTATCCTCAAGACCATCGGGCTCGCTTCTGAGGTTATGGCCGAGGGTCTTTTTGTCCCGGGTATGGCCATGTTTCTCTTCAAGAAAAAGATGCCGCTGGCCGGTGGATTGAGCCTTGCTCTCGGGGGTGGGTTCGCCCTGGCCTCGTTTTGCTCCGAGTTGGGAATTTTTCCCGGGAGCTTGCCGTCCTGGCCATATTCTGTTCCCTATGGGGTTGGATTGAGCATGGCCGGTTTCGTTGCTGGCTTCCTTCTGGAAAGGTGGAGACGAGGCCGACAGCTCGGATGATTGAGGATAGAGCTCGAAATAGGGTATGATGGAGGACAATGTTCTGGTGGGAGGAGCTGCGCTGGCGGGCGATCGGAATTGCGGGGAGGTTTGTGCTCCGCTGGTGGGCGAAATCCTGCCGATTGACGAAGATCGGGGAGGAACTGTACAAGAACCTGAGAAAGGAGAAAAGGCCGGTGATCCTCTTAGCCTGGCACGGGCGGATGCTCCTGCTTCCTTATTTTTTTCGCAAACGAGGGATAGCCGCCTTGGTCAGCCCGAGCCGTGATGGCGAGATTATCGCCAGGATAGCGGCTGGCTGGGGATTCCGGGTTCTGCGTGGTTCGAGCTCGCACGCCGTCGTCCGGGCCTGGGTGGAGATGAAAAAAGAGCTCGAGCGTGGCGGGGAGCTCATCATCATTCCCGACGGGCCAAGGGGTCCTGACAGGGTCCTCAAGCCCGGTTGTATCCGGCTGGCTGCTGAGACGGGAGCTTTCCTTGTCCCCTTCTCTTTCTCGGCTTCACGAAAGAGATTTCTCAAAAGCTGGGATCGATTCTTGCTCTTCTTTCCGTTTTCGCGGCTTGTGGCCGTGTTCGGGAAGCCTGCCCGAGTGCCTCCTTCTCTGGATGAGGAAGCGATGGAGAGGGAACGGCGGAGGCTCGAAGAAGCGCTCATCCTTCTCGACGGGGAGGCTGACCGGGCCTTTGAAAAAGGATAGCCTTTTGTGCTATACATGCTGGCAAAGCTTTAAGCCATTTTGACAAGGAGGGTCATTTGAGCATGTCCTCAATTTTCAGGTCGCTTGTTCGGATGTCTTTCCTGGCCGCTGTCGTCCTGCTCGCCGCTCAGACGGTCGATGACTATGTCCGCCAGGGAGATGAGGCCTATGCCCGGTTCGACGATGCCAAGGCTCTTGAAGCGTATCGGATGGCTGTCGATGCCGACCCGACCAACTACGAGGCTCTCTGGAAGCTGACGCGAGCGTGCATCGATGTGGCTGACCACATCACCCGCCAAGAAGTTAACTGGGAAGAAAAGCAGAAAAGCCTTTACAAGGAAGCGGAATCCTACGGTCGCCGGGCGGTTAGAGCTAACCCCAACGACACGTGGGGGCATTTCTACCTCTCCGCCGCTCTGGGCAAGTATGCGCTCATGCTGGGCAAGAAGCAGCAAATCGAGTTATCGCGAACGGTTAAGGCCGAGATTGAGAAGGCCATCGAGCTGGACAATACGAACGACTATGCCTACCATGCCCTTGGCCGATGGCATCGCCGGATGGCAGAGATTGGCGGGGCCCAGCGGTTCATCGGCGGCATGATCTACGGCAGCATCCCCAAGGGGACGTTCGAGGAATCCGAGCAGTATCTCAAGAAGGCGGTTGAGCTTCGTCCAGATTACACCAACCATCATCTCGAACTCGGGCGCACTTACGTGGCCATGAAGAAATATGACCTGGCGCGACAGGAGTTTGAAAAAGTCCTCGAACTTCCCGTCACATCCTCGAAATGCGAGGATTACAAAAAAGAAGCGCGCGCCGAGCTGGAGGCCCTGAAGAGGAAGGCGAGGTAGAGAACCCCAGGGGATGCGGAAAAAGATTTTCCTCTTTGCCGTTGGACTCTGCGGCCTCGTGGAGATGAGTGCGGCCAAGGAGCTCGCTTTCAAGCTCAGCGCTGGCGGGAGCTGGATTGACGGGGGAGACTTGAACGCAACCATCGCTGGCTGGAGACGCTATTTCCAGGACCGACAGAGCCCTTACTTCTCAGCCACCTATACGCTCGAAGAAATGCATGCTTTTCCCGAAATAAGAGCCGAGTTGAATTATTGCCTTTCTTCGCGCTGGAGCGTAGGAATCGAAGCCCTGTGGCAGATGCAGCGGACAAAAGGCGACATGCGAGCTCAACTGAAAAAGGATGAAACGACGCCGCTTTCTCCATCCGGAACGATAAGCATCAGCCGCCAAGAAACTTCGTCAAAGAAGGCCAGTTTTACCCTCGAGAGTATCCCCGTGATGATCACCGTGGAATATTCTCTTCCGGTCAACGGGAAATTCTGGGTCGATTTCGGGGTCAGCGGGGGGATGGCCTGGAGCAAGCTCAACTATGGAGAG
>CAYUKK010000160.1:0-4763 GCA_964445305.1 uncultured Eubacteriales bacterium | reverse complement strand
AGGCCTTAACTCCAAGATCGAAACTATCAGGAAGATGGCCTATGGATTTCGTAATCGGGAGCATTTCAAAACAGCGATTTATTTCCATTGCGGTGGATTAAATCTTTATCCTGTTACCCACAGAAAAGTCGGATGAGCCTTCTTATAAAAAGGGCTTCATCCGGCAAAAAGATTTCTGGTTCAAGATGGCCCTCCTGGCTGTCATCGTCTTTTCCATCCTCTTTCCCCTTTTCTATCCGTACATCCCCGTCCACGGCCGGGTTGACCTCAATCGTCATCTCTTGGAAGCCGAACACTATTCAGCCCAATTCCAGCATTTCCTCAAAGCCCCGCCTTCGAATAACATCTGGGGAAGATTCTCGAACGGGCCCAGCTCTCCGGAGTGGCAGCGCTATCCGGGAGTCGTAGCTCTTTTTCTTTCTCTCATCTGGTTCATTGGAAGACAAAAGGAGCGACGCAAGGAGCTGCGCGCCGAAAAAACACGCCTTTTTTTGTGGTGGGACATCCTCACCGGCTTTTATCTCCTTGGCCTTATCCATCTCGCTTACTCAGAGGGCTTCACCCTTCGCTGGGGAGAAGCCAGAATACTATCAGCGCACAGGCTAACCAACCCGCTCATCATCTTGGGCGTCTCTCTTGCCTTGAGAGTCTGGCTCGGGTGGCGTCGGAGCAAGAAACTCGAGCATCTGGAAATATCCACCCGCAGCTTGACTCAGCGATTTTTTCTGTTTTCATGCATTCTTTCCCTACTTCTGGCACTTGGGCCAACCATCCGCCTCCTCGATAAGCCAATCCTCGCCGGACCCTACCATCTCCTTTATCAGTGGTTTCCGGTTTTTAGGGGCTTGCGCGCTCCCAGCCGCTTCTCTTTGTTTGTCATGATGTCACTGGCTCTCTTTTCAGGCTGGGCGATCGAAAAGATATTAGAAAAACAGAGAAGAGGGGGAATGAAAAAAGCCATTCCTGTGGTCGTGAGTTTGCTCATCTTGGCCGATTACGCCTCGCTTCCGATGCTCACGGCAAAGCTCCCCTGGGCGAAAAAATTTCCACCCATCTATTCTCATATCCGAGATCTCCCTCCCCAAACGGTCTTGCTGGAGCTTCCCATGCCCGTCAAGCAGCTGGAAAGGGGTCGGGAGGCTCTGCCCATGTTCTATTCCACTTTCCACCGCAAGAAATTGGTCAACGGCTACAGCGGCTATGTCCCCCCGGGATACACTATCATTTATGAAGCCATGGAGGATTTTCCTTCCTCGGAATCCTTCCGGCTCCTCGAGGACCTGGGCGTCGACTATGTGCTCCTCCACACCCAGGGTTACCGGCCCAAAAAAGGGACAGCCATCTTTGCCCGCATGGATGCCTTTCCCCATCGAGCCGCTCTCGAGGCGAGCGCTGATGGAGATTATCTCTACCGGTTGATTCACCCCAGAAAAGAAGACGTGGAGCCTAAAAATTTTATCGAAGTGGGCAATCCACGCCTGTGGACGGCCTGGGCGAGCTCGAACGTTACCGATTGTGAGCTGGCTTTTGACGGAAATCTGAATACGGGCTGGACAAGCCGATTTCCACAGCGGCCGGGTGACTTTTTCCTCCTGGACCTTGGACAGACGGCCGTCATCGAAAAATTGAAACTCTCCCTTTCCCGAAAGCCCCTCGATTATCCTCGTGGTTTCACTGTCGAGGGCTCTGTTGACCAGAAGAGCTGGTTCTTACTAAATGAAACCCCTTTCTTTATCCCTCACCTGACTAAAGAGAATATCGAAAACCTTGCCGCTTACGGCGTCGTCGTGAGTTTCGAACCCAAGCCGGTTCGCTTCCTCCGCCTCCGGTTAAGCCGGTCTCACCCTGACCGTCCCTGGTCAATCCAGGAAATTCGCTGTTTCAGGCGATCTCCGCTTGGCTGAAGCCAGCTGGGCCATTGGCAGAAGCCTACTTCCGGACACCCATGATTTCGTCGGCCAAATCCTGGGCATCGTAAAGCTTGCCCAGAGCCTCGAGCATGTAGGCGCAATGGACGGCGACAGCCCGATTCTTCGTCTCGTCATAGACAAAACGGCCGACGAGACTCTCGATGTTGCCGTCGAAGATGACACCGACGAGCTCGCCCTTTCTGTTGACAACGGGCGAGCCGGAATTACCGCCAACGATATCGCAAGTGCTGACAAAATTGACCGGTGTCTCCAAGTTGAGTTCATGGCGGCGGTCCCAGAACCGCGGGGGGAGCGAGAATTCCTCCTTGCCTTCAAAACTCAGGGCGCGGTCATACAGTCCATAAAGGGTAGTCTTGTAGGGAGCGATAGTCCCGTTCATGGGATAACCGACTGCCGCTCCGTAGGAAAGCCGCAGCGTGAAAGTAGCATCCGGATAGGTTGTTTTTCCGTAGGCGGCGAAGCGAGCGCGAGCGATTTTTTCCTCGGCCGAGGCGAGAACGCTTTCGACCGTCTCCCGGTACCATTTCTCGCTCTCCCGCATCATCGGGTCGAGCTTCCTCATCAGAACGATGGCCGGGTCTTTGGAGTTCTGGACGGCTTTTTCGCCTCCCTCGATGAGGGCCCGTCGAACCTTAACATCGCCGAGGCCAGTTCCGGAAACGACTCTTCGGGCCACGTTTTCTGGCGTATCGCCAGACAAAGCCATCTTCGCGAATTCATCATCCGGGCCGAGCTCTTCGAGCATCCACTGGAGGCTGGCTGCCAGCATGTGCTCTTCCAAGTCCTTATATATGGGAGCGGGCGAAAAAAGGTTGAAACGCAACTCTTCCAACTGGGAGTCGTGAAAGCCGGGCAGCCTTTCCGCGTCGGGCTTTTTGATTTCACTCACGTAACGAACGATGGTTGAAGCGATACCCGTATAAGCGCAAACCAACCGCCGGAAGAAGCGCTGCTTGTATGTGGGCCGGCTCTTCTCGAGCGCCGCCACGATATCTCCCCAGGCACTCCCATAGGCTTTTTCCCATTCCGCGTCGGAAGCAATCTTCTCTCGAAAAGCATCCTCCTGTTTCTTTTGACGCTCCATGAGGGCTCTGTCGAGCAAACCCTCATACTCACCGAGCAAAGCCTTCTTGCTGTTTTCCAGGCCGAAAATCCGGCCCAGGGCACGCCGCTGCGCCTCGGGTCCTCTCGATGCATACTCCCGCAAAGCGCGAAGGTATCGTTCGATGAAATTCAGCCGCAGGGGGTAATAGAGGTCACGCTGGAATTCCAGTCGAGCGAGGGTGTAGAGCCGGTCGGTCGAACCAGGGTTGCCCGAGACGAAAACGAGGTCCCCCTCTTTGAGTCCGCCCGGGTTCCAGCGGAGGTAGTGTTCGGGCCGGACAGGTTGACCATTTTCGTAAGCCCGGAAAAATGCCATGTCCAGGTCATAGCGGGGATAGGTGAAGTTATCATAATCTCCGCCAAAATAGGCCGCCTGCCGCTCCGGCGCCATGACGAGTCGGACATCCGTGTATTTTTTATAGCGGTAAAGCCAGTATTCTCCACCATGATAGAGGTCGACCACGTTGGAGCGAAGACCGGTTTTTTCGAGGCTCTCCTTCTCAATCCGGGCTATCTCGGCCCGCCGCGCCTTCAGAGCCTCGGCATCGCTCATCCCCTCCTTGACGGCGGCTTTGACCCGGGCCGTCACATCCTCCATGGAGACGAGGACGTTGATTTCAAGGTCCGGGCACTTGATCTCCTCGGCCAGGGTTCGAGCATAGAATCCCGTGGCCACATAATCCCTCTCCGCCGTCGACATCTTCTGAAGCTGCCCCATGGCCACGTGGTGGTTGGTCAGGATCAGCCCATTGGAGCTGATGAAAGAGCCAGACCCGCCGTCCATGAAGCGGAGGCTGGACAAGCGGATATGATCGAGCCACTCCTGTGTCGGCTGGAACCCATATTTTTCAAGAAGCTGTCGAAGCGGCGGGTTATCGAAAGTCCACATGCCTTCATCGGCGCGACAAGGGAGATGGACAGCAAGAAAACAAAAAATGGCCAACCCAAAAGCCAGAATTTGGCTTGCGCTCAGGCTTTCTCTTCTCACCGATTCCTCCTTTCCACAGAATCGTTGGCCCGCGATTCGCCGCAAATCTCGGGCCAACATCCGTATCATTATAAAACCATGGACAGGGAAGGGCAAAAGGTCATGAGCTTTCAATAGTATCTATCCATCATCCGGTACTGGATGGCCTCAGAAACATGGACGGGCGAGATGGCCTCTTCGTCCGCTAAATCCGCAATCGTTCTCGCTACCTTGAGGATGCGGTCGTAAGCCCGGGCGCTTAAGCCCAGCCGGGTCACTGCCCTCTCCAGCAGCTTCTGCGCCTCAGGGCCGACCGCGCAATACGTCTTGATCTCGCGCGGCCCCATCTGGGCATTAGCGTAGATTCTCTTCCCCCGGAACCGTTCCATCTGCTTCTCCCGGGCCCGGCAGACTCTGTCTCTGATTTCGCTCGAGCTCTCCCCGGCATCCCGCCCGATCATCTCCCGGAACTTAACAGCCGGCACCTCGACCTGGATATCGATACGGTCAAGCAGAGGGCCGGAGATTTTCGCATAGTAACGCCCCCTCTGAGTCTCGGTGCAATCTGTCTCCGCGCGGCCCAGGCCGCGGAAAACATCCTCGCAGGGATTCATGGCCGCCACGAGCATGAACGCCGACGGAAAACTCACGCTCATGGCGCACCGCGCTACCGTCACTTGGCCGTCTTCGAGGGGCTGACGGAGGTCCTCAAGAACCCGGCGCCTGAACTCCGGAAGCTCATCAAGAAAGAGAACGCCGTT
>CAYUKK010000159.1:0-3951 GCA_964445305.1 uncultured Eubacteriales bacterium | reverse complement strand
GAGGGGGTGGTGAAGAAGATATTCGTTGGACCGGGAGACCTGGTTGACGCCGAAAAACCCCTCCTCGAGCTCGAAGCCCACCCCTCCGCCCATCTCTGACCTCGGACTCCATTTTCCAGACTCTTATATAAGAGCTGGCCTACGAGAGGATGCGCGGAGGGGCCTCGAGAAAGATTTCAAAAAGGGCTTCAAGAGGTTCAGGGATTTCGACCACGTCAACTCGAGGGGGGGCTGAGAGTTTAGAGGAAAGAATCTCGTTTTGTCCCGAAATCGCCGATAGAAGCACCCGACGGGTCCTGTCGTGGTTCACCCCCGGCGCCCCCGAGCGGTCTATCTTGTTTATAATCAATCAAAAAAATGGGTAGCATCAAACGCTCGGGTCGGCGGGGGGCCCCCGAACCACGCCACCCCTCGGGTGCACTCGCTATCGTGATAATTTGTCACAAGATCAAGCACTTTCGCTTGATGATAATTTTCTATCGGCAAATCAGGGTTTGTCCCAAAGGAACAAAACGTTAGGGGTATTGAGATTGCGCGGCCTGGAGCCGCACCCGGCCCAAAGCCACGGGGAACCAGTCCCGTCGGTTCCGCCGGCCCGGGCTCGGCATGAAGTAACTCGAAGTCACGCCACGATTTCGCATATCGGCACTTTGGAGGAAGAAAAGCTGCGCTTTCCCCCTTCCAGCGTTCGCTCCCCTCCCTGCCTCCCCCTCTCGGGCTTGAGCCCTCCGACCAAGGGGTGGAAACCCCTGGAAACAACCTGATTTGCTGGCGAAAATTGAAATCTCGCTCGATTCGCCCTTCGTTAGATTTTTTTGGTCATGAGGAGAGCGATACTTTGAGTTTTTTTCGGTAGCGCCTGGCGATGTCCAGAGCAATCCGGCCCACTTCGACAGCGTCTTTCCCCAGGACGACGAAGAGCGGTTCTTTGCCCATCCCTTCGTTCTCGTAGAAGAGCCTGGGCACGCCACCGCATGTTCTTACAAGGTAACGGAGCTTCCACGGCATCGAGCCCTTTTCCTGGCGAGCGGCGTGCTGTGGCTCTTGACGGCGGTCGATGAGGCCGAAGGTCAATCCCTTCTCTTGGCCATATCGTTTGGCGACCTGAATGATCGCCGCGTCGCACCTGAAATTGATGCCCGCGAGGATAGCTGGGTCGTAGCGCCGCGCTTCGAGGATGAGCCGAGCCATGTGGTCAGACGCTCCCCACGCCGGGAGTCCGGCCGCGTGCGGGTAACCGCCGACGACAGTTATCCGGCCTTCGATTCCAGCCACATCCTGGATTGACCGGGCCAGGGGAAGGGCATAGACCAGGTTGACGCGGACCTCAGGCACGAGAAGGGAGAAGTCACGAGACTTCTGGACCATCGTCAGGGCGGTGACGAGGTTGCCGAGGACAAGGTCCCTTTCTTTGGTTGTGGCTCTCATTCCCTTACCCCTCGAGTGTGCTGAAATAAGCGGCCCAGAAGGGGTCGACCTTAACGGGCTTAAGCTCCTCTTTCCGGCCATCCCGGCGAACAAAGACAAGCTCTGAAGGAGTGAACTCGCCGATATCGAAAGCGGCGATGCCGTTCATCCGCAGTGCCTCCATCATCCGTGGAGCCTTATCGGGCGGGGAGGCGATGACAAGGGTCCCCTCGCTGATGGAAATGAGCGGGTCGATAGCGAAATGCTGGCATACGGCCTCAACCTCTTCGGGCACGACGATTTTATCCTCGTTGACCGTGACCCCGATTCGAGAAGCGATGGCCATCTCGGCGATGCCATTGAGGAGTCCTCCTTCCGTAGCGTCGTGCATGGCATGGGCGTAGGGCGCGGCCGTGAGGGCATCTTTAACGACTGTCATTTCCATCATCAGTTTCTTGGCTTTATTCAAGAGCTTTTCGCCGATGGCCTCGCTGAGTGCTTTTTCTGCTTGATAGGCGAGGATGCCCACGGCCTCGATAGCTGGGCCTTTGGTAATGATAAGGCGGTCGCCAACACGAGCATTATTCGCCGGCGTGAGATGCTCCTTCCGGCCTATGCCGATCATCGTGCAGCCGCCGTTGAGCGGATAGCCGATCCCGGGATAAATGCCCGTGTGCCCGCCGACGATGGCGATACCCAGCTTCTCGCACTCTTCATGGACCTGCTTCCAGGTTGTCTCGAGCACCGAATCCTCTGTTCCGGGCGGGAGCATGAAGCAAATGGTCATGTAGCGCGGCGGCACACCCAGGCAGGCGACGTCGCTGGCGCAGATGTGGACGATGGCCCAGCCGAAGAAGGGCATGATCACTGGCATGCCAAAAGTCGGGTCCTCCTTGACGACCATGACCAGGTCGTCGGTGAGTTCAACCACCCCGGCGTCCACACCATGTTGCGGTCCGATGAGCACGCTCTTGTCTTTTTTGCCGAGATGAGGATAAATGATGGTGTCGAAAGTTTCCTTGTCCACTTTTCCGATATGAGGCAGCATCTTTTCCTCCACTCTTCGTTATTTTAAAGCAAAAGTAGTCGATAGGGAATACAAATCCGAAGGAACAAACTTTTGAAGTGAAGCCGCTATGCACTGGCCTCCGATATTGGGCGACCAGAGCCACCCTTTTCTTCCCTTGACACGGCGCCTTGCTTCGGATAAACGAAGGGAAGAAGGCTGGCCATGAACCTTGCCGCTTTCGACCTGGCCATCGTCGCGCTTTATCTTGTCCTGGTGGCCTTGGTGGGATTCATCATCCGGAGCCGGGCGACAAAAAAGCTCGACTCCTATTTCTTGGCCGATCGCAATGTTCCCTGGTGGATGCTCGGCCTGGCCGGCTGTTCGAGCTATATCGATATCGGCGGAACAATGGCCATGGTCGGGGCTCTTTTTTATCTTGGCCTGAAGTCGGTCTGGGCCACCCATATCTTCTGGGGCTGGTTCATCATCTGCTTTTATATGGCCTTCCAGGCTAAATGGATCCGCCGCTCCGGCGTCATGACGTTTGCTGAGTGGAATGCCACCCGCTTCGGCTCGAACCGCGATGCTGAAGCAGCCCGGCTGGCCGCTGCCATCTTCCTTTTGGTCCTCATGGTCTTCAACCTCATGTACATCGCTGTCGGCACGGGCAAGTTCGCTGAGGAGTTCTTGCCTCTGTCGCGCTGGCAATCGGCGCTGGTCGTTTTTGCGGTCGTGGGCATCTACGTCATTCTCGGCGGTTTTTTCGGTGTCATCCTGACGGATATTCTCCAGACGCTTCTCATTGCCGTGGGTGCTGTCATCCTTGCCACGATGGTGTTCAAGGGTGGACCGGCGCAGAATTTTCTGGCTGGCCATGACCCGGGCTGGACGTCTCTCGCGCCGGCCTGGCGGCTCTGGCCCTCCTTCTTGGAGACGACACCGCCAAGTTACCAGCATTTTTATTGGTTTGGTCCCATCCTTCTCTCCGGTTTCTTGTGGTGCATCTTTCGAGTTCTGGCTGGCCCCAATGTCTGGGACTTCCAGTTCTTCTTGACCACGCGCTCGCCGCGCGACGCTGCCCTGGCCGGTGGAATGTGGACGGTCGGTTACACGCTGCGCTGGATTATCGGGTGTGCTTTCATGGTCTTGGGAATCCTCTACCTTGGCACCGAAGCTGGTTTTGACGCCGAGAAAATCATGCCGCTGGTACTTAAAAAGCTCCCGCTCGGATGGCGTGGCTTGTTCATGGCCATCTTGCTGGCGGCTTTGATGTCGACGATGAGTGCGATGGTCAATGTGACCAGCTCGGTCGTGACCAACGATTTCATCAAGCGGTACGTTCGCCGTTCCTTCACCCAGAAACAACTGGTTCGGCTGGGACAGCTGGCCTCAGCCGCCGCGCTTGGACTGGGGTTTGTTTTTAGCCTTTCTTTTTCCCACATCGTGACGGCCTGGGAGACGATGATCTTCATCTGGGTGACGGTAATCCTTGTCCCGGCGACGCTCCGCTGGCACTGGTGGCGCTTCAGCGCCCG
>CAYUKK010000158.1:0-11906 GCA_964445305.1 uncultured Eubacteriales bacterium | reverse complement strand
CGATTTTTCTCGTCGTCTTTTTCCTCTGGATAGCTTTACTGCCGCCTCTGGCCGCGCCCCAGACGACAGGAAAAGCCGCAGAAGATGAGCTCAAGGTTCTTTCGAGCTTCCACTCCATCTCCAGCCATCATCTTCTGGATTACGTGAAGGAGCTTGTTTCGGAGAAATATGGGGGGCGACTGACCGGGACGGAAGGATACAACGCCTGCGCTGCCTGGGTGGCTTCGCTTCTTGAGAAATGGGGGCTCCAGCCGGCTGGAGAGAAAGGGAGCTTCTTCCAATCTTTTCCCAACCCCTATACGCTCGTCTTTCCGGGTTGCGAAGCCTATCTCCGCCTTCGCATTGATGGCGGCGAGATCAAGAAATACTATCGCTACGATGATGAATTCATCCCTGGTGGGACGAGCGCTTCCGGCGAGGTGACGGCAGAAGTCATCTACGTCGGCTATGGCATCACAGCGCCCGAGCTGGGCTATGATGACTATGCTGGCCTCGATGTCAAAGGAAAAATCCTTCTCATGGAAAGAGAGGTTCCTGTTTCACCAGATAAAGATCCGAACCTCTTCCTCAAATGGCGACCCTATTCCTTCCACCAGTACAAGCTCGAGAACGCTGTTGCTCATGGTGCGGCTGGCATGCTCTATAATTATGGTCCAATCGGCAACCCTAACAATTCCTACTGCGAAGGCTTTGTCTATAGCCATGTTGGCGAAGCGGTCGTCGCCGATATTTTTGCCGGAACCGGACGTTCCCACGAGGAAGTAGTTTCCGAAATCCAGAGGACATTGAAGCCCCGCTCCTTTGCCACCGGGAAACTGTTCACCATAAAGAATGTCACGGAGCACCACTCTGAAGGGATTGGCCTCAACGTGGTCGCCCGACTCGAAGGAGCTGATGCCCGGCTGAAGGAAGAAATCATCATTCTTGGCGGCCATCTCGACCATCTGGGGTATTGCTATGAGCTCATGCCCGGCGCGAACGATAACGCCTCCGCCGTGGCCGTGCTTCTCGGAGTGGCCGAGGCGATGGCGAAATGTCCAGTTAGGCCGCTCCGCTCAGTCGTTTTTCTCTTTTTTGGGGCAGAGGAACAGGGTGTTGCTGGGTCCGAGTACTACCTCAATCATCCAACCTTTCCTCTAGAAAAAACCGTTGCCTTCCTCAATCTCGACGGCGTCGGGTGTGGCGATAGGATTAACATCCTGGCTGGGAAAAATTTCCCGGCCCTTTCTGCCTTTATCGAGAGAGCGAATGCCCGTTACATTCACCGCCCCCTTTTTCCCTCGTTTTTTGCCAACATCGCCCGACCCAGGCTCGACGCAGCCCGTTTTCTCTGGAAGAACGTTCCCAGCCTTTCTTTCAGCGTCTCCGGAGCTCCCTCTTTCTACCACAACACCAAAGATCGCCTCGAAACCATAACGCCCGAGATCCTCGAGGACCTGGCGCAGCTTCTTTTTGTCGCCGTTCTAGACATGAGCGATGAACAGGTCTTGGACTTTAGGAAATAGATGAGATACTATATGCCAACCCAGATTCTTTTCGGGCCGGGCACCATCAATCAGCTCAGGGTGGTTGTTGAGGCCCGGCTTCGGTCCAGCCGTCCGCTTCTGGTGACGGATCGTGGCATCGAGGAGGCGGGCATCTTGGAAAAAGCGAGGACGCTTCTGGCCGGGGTGCCGGTCTTCGATGAGGTCGAGCCCAACCCCAAGCACACGACGATCGACCGGGGCGGCGAGATGGCCCGCGGTCTCCAGCCCGACCTCATTATCGGTTTGGGCGGCGGGAGTGTCATCGATGCGGCCAAGGCAATCGCCCTCCTGGCGAAGAACGCGGGGTCGATTGAAGAATACGAAGGGCGGGAAAAATATCAGGCAGCACCTCTACCCGTCCTGGCCATACCAACGACTTGCGGCACGGGGAGCGAAGTCACGTGGGTTTCTGTCATTACCCACACTGGCCGGAAGTTCAAAATGAGCATCAAAGGACCTGAGATGTTCCCGGCGGTGGCCCTCGTCGACCCAGATTTGCTGGTGACGCTTCCGGTCCACTTGGTGGCCTCGACGGGCATGGACGCAATTACCCATGCGGTGGAGGCTTACACCTCCAAGTTGGCTACTTGTCTGACGGATTTGTTTGCCCGCGAAGCCTTGCGTCTTCTTTTTCGGTACCTTCCCCGTGCTCATGCTGATATCCGGAGCGATGGCGAAGCAAGGGAAGGGATGATGCTCGGCAGCCTCCTGGCTGGGCTTGCCTTTGGGAATAGCGATGTCGGTGCCGTCCACTGCTTGGCTGAAGCTTTGGGTTCGCTCTACGACACTCCCCACGGCCTGGCCAACGCTGTTTTTCTTCCCTGGGTCATGGAATTCAACCTCGAAGTTTCGCGGCCCAGGTATGCGGAAATCGCCCGGCTTATTGGCATCGAGGCTGAATCAGAAGAAGAAAGGGCGGGAGAACTCATCGAAAGAATCCGCGGCCTTTCTCGAGCCCTAAACATCCCGCCTCTCAGCTGTCTGGGCGTTGAGGCTGAGGCACTTCCCCTCCTTTCCCGCAAGTCTTGGGAGAACAACTCCAATCCGTCGAACCCTCGCCGTGCTTCGGCTGAGGATTATCTCGACATCCTCCGACGGGCCCTAGCCGCATGAAAATTGCAAAAAGAGGGCCTTGCGTAGACCTCTGAAACGAAGCAATTCCCCACGGACGATGAGTGGCCTAAGGGATGCTCGGAATCCGCTATGACAGAGCTCATTCCTGAACCTCATTGATAGGCTGCTTGGCGAGGCCAACGGCTGGAGTCTATATGCGCAGCTCGACGATATCCCCATCCTCAAGGACGAAGTCCCGGTTGACCATCTGAACCTGGAGGGCGTTCTTTCTCCAGACCCGAGCATACTTGAACTGCTCCACAAAATCCTTATGGACGGCCCTGGCCATGTCCATGACCGTGCTCCCTTTTTTAAGGGCGAAAGGGTCGTTCAAATCAGGCTTCTTACCGGGGATTTTACTGTAAACCCGGATGACATCGAGGAGAAAAAAGAGCCGTGTCCTCAATTCTTCAAGCCCGTCGCCGCGAACGGCGGAGACAGCGAGAAAAGACGCTTTCTCGCCGTAATATTCCTGGAGAAAGGCATAGTTTTCCTCGGCTCCCTCGAGGTCGCACTTGTTGGCAGCAAAGATGGTCTTCTTGACAAAACGGCCGGGTTCAGGAGTGAGGGGAACGTTTTCTGGAACCAGTTCGAGGCGTTTTTCCTTGAGCCCGGCGACGAGGGACTCCAGGACGGATGCAGAATCTTGGTCAGATAAATCGAGGACGAGGAGAATGGCGTCGGCAGTTTTGGCCAGCTCGACCACCTCCGTTTCGATATCCTCGGGCGAAAGGGGTGGCGTGTCGACAAGTTGGACTCTGACGTTTTCGAACCTCATCATGTAGGGAGAGGGAAAGCGGGTCGTGTAGGGATAATCGCCGATTTCAGGCCGGGCGCCGGTAAGGGCTCCGATGAGCCGGGATTTGCCGCTGTTCGGGGGGCCGATGACCGCCACCTGCCCGGCGCCCGATTTTTCGACGTGGAAGCTCGGACCGTGCCGGGCGATGCTCGGCCTTGCTTGAAGCGCCGCTTTGAGTTTGGCCATCTTGGTTTTGAGCATGGCCTGGAGCTTTTCTGTCCCCTTGTGCTTGGGAATGGTGGCCATCATTTCTTCGAGGTGCTTTATTTTCTCCTGGGGGGTCTTGGCGGCACGGAACTTCCTTTCCGCTTCGATGTACTGAGGAGTGAGGTTAGCCGGCATGGTCAACTCCTCTCGTGGGAATTATAGCCAAAGCTCAACGTCTCTTCAAAGAGGGAGATGCTTCAGGTAAAACTATCCTAAGGGAAGATTCCCTGGCTGTGAAAAGGCTTATTTTGGCGGCTTTTGGAGAGGTGATGAAAAATGGGCAAAAACGCAAAATCCTGTGCTTTTTTCTTGTCATAACCACAATATTTCATGTATAATAATATTCTAAATAAATGCTCATCAGGCCAACCGTATCGCCTCTCGATTTGAGCCATAATTTTTCCTGAATCGGTGACCATGAGAGACCAAAAATATACCGCCGAAAGCATCAAGGTTCTGAAGGGACTCGAGGCCGTCCGCAAGCGTCCGGCCATGTATATCGGCAGCACTGGGCCGGAGGGCCTCCACCATCTTGTCTACGAAGTCGTCGATAATTCGATCGACGAAGCGCTGGCCGGTTATTGCAAGAATATCGAGGTCATCATCCACGTCGATAATTCCGTGACAGTCATCGACGATGGCCGGGGGATACCCGTCGAGCTCCACAAGAAGGAGAAGAAGTCCGCGGCTGAGGTGGTCATGACCATGCTCCATGCCGGGGGGAAATTCGATGACAAGACCTACAAGGTGTCGGGTGGCCTCCACGGGGTGGGCGTCTCTGTCGTCAACGCTCTGTCCCGCCGGCTCGACCTCGAAGTCAAGCGCGACGGCGGAATCTTCACCCAGAGTTACGAACGCGGTATCCCCGTCACGCGGCTGAAACAGGTTGGCAAAACGAAAAAGACGGGGACCAAAATCACCTTCTGGCCGGATGAGGAAATCTTTGAGTCGATTGAGTTCAACTTTGAAATTTTGACCCAGCGGATGCGCGAGCTGAGCTTCCTCAACCGCGGCATCCGGATTGCCATCACTGATGAACGGGCAGAAAAATCGCACGAATTCCAGTACAAGGGCGGGATTGTCGAGTTCGTCCAGTACCTTAACCAGAATAAAACGGTCCTCAACCCCCGGCCGGTTTATTTTGAGTGCCAAAAAGATGACGTTCTGGTGGAACTCGCCTTCCAGTACAACACGGGTTACACGGAAACGATTTTCACTTTTGTCAACAACATCAACACCGTCGAAGGCGGCACCCATCTCATCGGTTTTAAAGCTGCCCTGACCCGCTGCCTCAATAGCTACGCCGAGGCCAATAACCTGCTAAAAGACTTGAGCGCGGGCTCCCTTTCTGGAGATGACGCCAGGGAAGGCCTTTGCGCTGTCCTCAGCATCAAAATGCGCGACCCCCAGTTTGAGGGCCAGACCAAGACCAAGCTGGGAAACTCAGAAGTCAAGGGAATCGTCGAATCGCTGGTCAATGAGAAGCTCACTGCCTACCTTGAGGAAAACCCGACCAACGCCAGGCGAATTGTTCTCAAGGCCATCGACGCGGCTCGGGCGCGAGAAGCAGCCCGCAAGGCGAGGGATTTGGCCAGGCGGAAGAGCGTCCTGGAATCCACGTCCCTCCCCGGCAAGCTGGCCGATTGTCAGGAAAGGGACCCGGCCCTGGCTGAGATTTTCATCGTCGAGGGCGATTCAGCTGGTGGCTCGGCCAAACAGGGGCGGGACCGTCGCTTCCAGGCCATCCTGCCGCTCAAAGGGAAAATCCTCAACGTTTGGAAGGCCCAGCCGGACAAAATCTTCAACAACGATGAAATCGGCATGATGATCTCCGCCCTGGGGACGAGCTTCGGGGAAGCCGAGTCCTCTCTCGACAAGCTCCGCTACCACAAGGTCATCATCATGACCGACGCCGACGTCGACGGCTCCCATATCCGGACGCTCCTCATGACCTTCTTCTACCGACATCTTAAGCCCCTCATCGAGCAAGGGCACCTCTATATCGCCCAGCCCCCTCTCTACAAGATTACGCGAGGGAAAGAAGTCATCTATCTGAAGGAGGAGCGGGCTTACGAGAAGTGGCTGGTCAAGAAGATTTCCGAGGATTTTAGAGTCCGGGTCAAGGGGAAAAAGGAGGTTTTCGAGGGTGAGAAATTTCGCCGCCTTTTCCTCCGCATCCTCCAGAAAAAAAACTACATCCAGCTTCTCGAGCGCAAGAACTATCCGCTTTTCCTCATTGACCTCCTCATCAAGCAGGGTGTGGACAGCCTGGAATTCCTCCAGGACAGAAAATCGATGAAGCGTATCCAGTCGCTCATCGAAGCCAAGGGGCTTTCCACCGAGCTTACCAAAGATGAAGAATACGAGACCTATGAGCTGGGAATCCGCTTCCAGGTCAACGGCATGACCCTCGCCTGCAAGGTGAATCTGGCGCTTATCGAGTCAGCCGAATACAAGAACCTCTACCGGATTTACAAGGAGCTCGAGGAATTCCGGCCACCTTACGAGGTCATCAGCAACGGCGAGTCGGTCATCATCGAAAACGAAAACAAGCTCGTCGATTACCTCCAGGAGAAAGGGAAAAAGGGCGTGACTATCCAGCGCTACAAGGGCCTTGGCGAGATGACACCGGAACAGCTCTGGGAAACAACGATGAACCCAGAGAACCGGGCTCTGCTCAAGGTATCGATTCAGGATGCGGTCGAAGCCGACAAGGTTTTCTCCATTCTCATGGGCGACGAAGTGGACAGGCGACGGGTTTTTATCGAGGAAAATGCCCTCATGGCCACCAACCTCGACATCTGATTTCTTGTTCAAGGGCAAGGTAGGGGAGAGGACGCATGGACAAGACCAAGGAAAAGGCTAAGGACAACCCTGAACAGCCCCCTCTTCCCCCGGCTGCAGCCGACCTAACCGTCGTCAGTCTCGAGGAGGAGATGAAGCGCTCCTACCTCGATTACGCGATGAGCGTCATCATCGGCCGGGCCATCCCCGACATCAAAGATGGCCTCAAGCCTGTCCACCGGCGCGTGCTCTATGCCATGTACGAGTCGGGGACCACTTACAACAAGCCCTACAAGAAGTCGGCGCGCATCGTCGGCGATGTCATCGGCAAGTACCACCCGCACGGCGACCAGGCTGTTTACGATACCCTTGTCCGGATGGCCCAGGACTTCAGCATGCGCTACGTCCTGGTCGACGGCCAGGGGAATTTCGGCTCCATCGATGGCGACCCTCCCGCAGCCATGCGCTACACGGAAGTTCGGATGAGCAAGCTGGCCGGGGAGATGATGGCCGATATCGAGAAGGACACGGTCAATTTCATCCCCAATTACGACGAGAGCCTGACCATGCCCGAGGTACTGCCGACGCGATTTCCCAACCTTCTCGTCAACGGCGGCTCGGGCATCGCCGTCGGCATGGCCACCAACATCCCGCCGCACAACCTGGCGGAAGTCTGTGATGGGCTCATCTACCTTGTCCAGCATCCCAACGCCTCGCTCGAGAAAATCATGGATTTTATTCCTGGCCCGGATTTCCCGACGGGCGGCTACATCTTCAACAAACCGGGCATCCTCGAGGCCTACCGGGATGGTCGGGGAGTCATCCAGATTCGGGCCAAATCGATGATCGAGCGGGGCGAGAAGGGCGAGCGGGAGCGCATCGTCATCACCGAAATTCCTTACACGGTCAACAAGGCTCGGCTTCTCGAGAGCATCGCCGAGCTCGTCAACGCTAAAAGGATCGAAGGCATCGCCGACATCCGCGACGAGAGCGACCGGGAGGGAATCCGCATCGTCCTCGAGGTGAAAAAGGGCGAACTGCCCGAGGTTGTTCTCAATAACCTCTACAAGCATACGGCCCTCCAGACCTCTTTCGGCATCATCATGCTGGCCATCGTCGACAAGCAGCCGAAGATGATGGGCCTTCTCGAGATGATGAGGTACTTCATCTCCCACCGCCAGGATGTTATCCGGCGGCGGACGCGTTTCGACCTGAAAAAAGCCGAGCATCGGGCCCATATCCTGGAGGGCCTGACCATTGCCCTCGACCATATCGACGCCATCATCAAGCTCATCCGGGCGGCCAAGAACGTCGATGTCGCCCGCCAGGGCTTGATGGAGCGGTTCAAGCTGACCCAGGTCCAGGCCCAGGCCATTCTCGAGATGCAACTCCAGCGGTTAACGCACCTGGAGCGGGACAAAATCGTGCAGGAGTATGCCGAGGTAAAAGCGCTCATCGTCAAGCTGAAAAGAATCCTCGGCTCCGATAAGCTCATCCAGGAGATCATCGTCGATGAGCTCCGGCAAATTCGCGACCAGTATGGCGACGAGCGCCGGACCGAGATCCGGGACGAGGCCATCGCCGAGATCCGGCCTGAAGACCTGGTGAAGGAGGAGGACGTGGTCGTCATGACCACCCAGTCCGGCTATATCAAGCGGACTTCCCTTTCCTCCTATCATTTCCAGATGCGGGGAGGCAAAGGCCGGCGGGGAATCAGCATGAAGGCGGAGGATGTCGTCGAGAACGTTTTCGTCTGCTCGACCCACTCTTACCTGCTCTTTTTCACCAACAACGGCCGTGTCTATTGGCTCAAGGCGCTCGAGATTCCGGATGTCGGCATTTCTGGTCGGGGCAAGGCCATCGCCAACCTCATCGAATTCCAGCCGGGCGAGAGGGTCACTTCGGTCGTGGCCGTCAAAGACTTCGCCGAAGATAAATTCATCGTCATGATGGCCTCGAACGGTTTGATCAAGAAAACAAGGCTGGCGGAGTTCCGGAATATCCGGCGCGGCGGCATCATTGCCATGTCCTTGCACAAGAAAAGCGAGCTTATGTGGTCGCGCCTGACGGACGGTCGGCGTGATATCGTCATCGCCACCCGGCTGGGCAAAGCTATCCGTTTCAGCGAGAAGGACATCCGGCCGATGGGTCGCGCCGCGGCCGGCGTGCGAGCGATCACGCTGGCCAGGAAGGACGAAGTCATCGGCCTGGTGGCCATCGGTCCCGAGGACAAATTCATTTTTACGGCCAGCGAAAAAGGATACGGAAAGAAGACGGAGGTCCATCTCTACCGGAAACAGCGTCGGGGCGGGAAGGGGTTAATCAACCTCAAGATCACTCCCAAGATCGGCCCGGCCGTTTCTGTCCTCGGGGTCGCCGAGGACGACCTCCTCATCGTCACCCACCTGGGCAAGGTCATCCGCATCAAGACCAAACAGGTTCGAGCTTCCGGGCGAGCCACCCAGGGAGTTCGGCTCATCCATCTCGACAACGGCGATAAAGTCTGCTCGGTCGCTAAAGCCCGCGAAAGTTAACCCCGCCTTTGGGTTGATAAATTTTGCTTGACAGCGTCATCCCCCCATTTTAAAATGAGCCAACCTTTTTTGGAGGAGGGAAAAATGGTCGAAACGCTCGCCCAACTTTTGCTCAATACGCTCAAGAAATATCCCCGGCCAGATCTCATGCTCGTCAAGAAAGAAGGGCAGTATGTCCCCATCTCCAGCGAGGAGTTTGGCCGTCGTATTCGGCATTTTTGTCTGGGGCTGAGGGAGCTGGGGCTCACCAGAGGGGACAAGGTCATCCTTCTTTCCGAAAACAGGCCCGAGTGGGTTATGGCGGACTTTGCCAACCTTTGTTTGGGGGCCATCACGGTTCCTATCTATACGTCTTTGGTCCCCGAGCAGATAAAGTACATCATCGACGATTCCGACGCCAAGGCGGTTATCGTCAGCGACGAGGCGCAATGGAAAAAAATTGAGGCGATCCGGCCGAGGCTGGCCATGGTCAAACATTATATCACGTTCATGGAGGAAGCGCCGGACGGAGTCCTGACTTTCCAGGCCGTCCAGGAGATGGGCCAGAAGGTGGACGCGGCGGAGCCAAACCTCTTTGAAAGTCTGGCCCTTCAGGTCAAGCCGGAGGATGAGGCCTCGCTCATTTATACTTCCGGCACGACTGGCCTTCCCAAGGGAGTCATCCTCACTCACAGCAATTTCATCAGCAACATCAAGGCGGTGTCGGGAATAATTGAGTTTTCCGATAGGGATACTGTACTTTCTTTCCTGCCCCTTTCCCATGTCCTCGAGAGGATGGTCACCTTCACCTATCTTTATAAGGGCTGCCGTATTGGCTATGCCGAGAGCGTTGACACGGTGGCTCAAAACCTGCTCGAAATCCGGCCCAACATCATGGTCAGCGTCCCGCGCGTTTTTGAAAAAATCTATGCTCGGGTCATGGACAGTGTTCTTGCCGGCTCCGCTTTGAAGAAAAAAATCTTTTTTTGGGCGTTGAAGGTGGGGAAAGAATACGGGCGCCGCAAGCTCAACCGGGAGCCGATTCCTGCCTCGCTCGAGAGAAAGAGAAGATGGGCCCATAAGCTCGTTTTCTCGAAGATCATCGAAAAGACAGGCGGTCGCGTCCGCTTTTTTGTCTCGGGCGGCGCTCCTCTGTCCCGGGATATCGCCGAATTTTTCTACGCTCTGGGCCTTGTCATTCTGGAAGGCTATGGCCTGACCGAAACATCCCCTGTTATCTCGGTCAATACTTTCGAAAACTTGAGGTTTGGCACGGTGGGAAAACCCATCCCTGGCGTGGAAGTGAAGATTGCCCCCGACGGAGAAATCCTGACTCGCGGTCCTCACGTGATGAAGGGTTATTACAAGAAAGAGACGGAAACGAGGGAGGCTTTTAAGGATGGCTGGTTCCATACTGGCGACATCGGCCGCCTCGATGAGGATGGTTTCCTCATCATTACCGACCGCAAGAAGGATATCATCGTCACGGCCGGGGGAAAGAACGTGGCCCCTCAACCCATCGAAAATATCCTCAAAACCAGCCCCTATATTTCCAATGCCGTCGTCATCGGAGACAGGCGCCGTTTCGTTTCAGCGTTGATCGTCCCCCATTTTGAGAAGCTCGAAGAGTACGCCCGGCACGCCGGCATTCCCTTCGGAAATCGCACCGAGCTCGTCCAGGATAAAAGAATCAACAGCTTCCTCCTGGCCGAGGTCGACCGGATGACTCCCTATCTGGCTTCGTTCGAGAAAGTCAAGAAAATCGCCGTCCTGGATCGAGACTTTGAAATAGAAAAGGACGAAATCACACCGACCCTCAAGGTCCGGCGGAATATCATCGAGAAAAAATACCAGGCTCTGATCGATTCCCTTTACGCGGAAGAAAAAGATAACGCCAGCGTCTAATCGGACTTGGGCTGCTTATCCGGCCAGTAGAGAATACGGCCACAATTTTCGCACAGGATGAGTTTGCGCGTGTCGCGCAGTTCGTTAAGAACCTGAGGCCGGATGCGCATGTGGCACATGGCGCAAAAATCGCCCCTGACAGGGGAAAGGGCGACGCCACCCTTCTTTCCCTGAATCCTGAGATAAAGGTTGACCTGGTCAGCGGGAATCTGGGGGAGGAGCTCTTTCCTTGCCTGGTCGAGCTGCCTGGCTTTTTCCTCCATCTCTTTCTTTTTCTGGAAAATGGCTTCTTTTTCTTGGGTCAGTTTCTCCCGGGCCTCGGCAAACTTCTCGTTGGCTTCCTTGATTTCCTTCTCAATCTCGTCAGCCCGGAGCATTTCGGCGATGATTTCCTCCTCCAGCTCGTCAACCCTCCTCTGGGAGGCCTCGATTTCCTTGAGGAGGGCAGTATATTCTTTGTTCGTCTTTACTTCATTGAGCTGCCTCTTGTACTTGGCAATCTGAGCCCGGATATCCTTGGTTTCGGACTCAAGGTCTCGCCTTTTTTTCTGGTTGGCGGCCAATTTCTCCTTGGCCGCCGTAACGGCGTGCGTGCTCAGCTCGATTTTTCTGTCGATTTCTTCGATCAGGGGCGGGGTGTTGTCGAGGAAATGGTGGATCTGGCGAATTTCGGAGTCCAACCGCTGGAGCTGAATCAGCTTTTCGAACTCGATTTCCACATCGTTTCCTCGAGTCCAGGTTGGGCCTACCAGGATTCGAACCTGGGACCTGCCGGTTATGAGCCGGTGGCTCTTCCGCTGAGCTATAGGCCCTGGCTCTCTTATAGCAAATAACCCCTTTCAAGTCAATGAAGTGGACAGGCCCGAAATTGCCGATCAAAGCACCCGACGGGTCCTGTCGTGGTTCACCCCCGGCCAGGCTCGGGGTTGGGATTCCGAAGCCCGCTCGTTTCCCCAGCGAGGAAACTCGCTCCGACTCAGCTTTAGCTCTTCTCTCGCTTCGCTCGAGAAACCATGCCCCCTCAGGCTTCGACGGGCTTCCTCACCCAAACCCCTCGCC
>CAYUKK010000157.1:0-8276 GCA_964445305.1 uncultured Eubacteriales bacterium | reverse complement strand
AGTCTAGCTTGGACTCAATTTTTGAGCCAAAAATGCCCCTTTTGGGCCAAAAATCTCGACGGTCTGCGAATCTGCTAAAAGCAATAGGCCGTGTTTTCCCCTCTTAAGCCGCTCTTCCTGAGGAAGTTGCGGAATCGCTGAACTGCTGGCTCTCGAATTGACAAGGCGAGGGAAAAGAGATAACACTATTTTAAGAAAAACGGTTAATTCTATTTTGATAAAGAGACTGAGTCGCTATTTTGGGAGTGGAAAGGTAGTCGACCCCTTCCACTGAGGAGGAAAGCATGCCCTTTCGCGAAACAAGGCCTCCCCATCGCTTTTTCTCTCTTGCTTTGCTGCCGGTGGCTCTTTCTTTCAACCTTTTTTCCTACCAAGACCCCGATGTAATGGAGAAGCTGGCTAATCATGCCGTCAAGGTGACGGTTATTCAATCTGGTTTTGAAAAGGAGGTCGCCTCCCAGGCAGCACCTCCGGGAAAAAGCTTTTTTATCCTCGAGACAGAATGGAAAAACATCCATCCCAAGCAGAAAATAGAGAAGCGCAAGCTCGAGAAAAAGCCGGATAGAACCATGGGTGTTGGGGGGCTATTGGGAGGGAAAAAGGAAGAAAAGGAAGAGGAGTATGTGGAGGCGGACGTCGCCTATCTCGTGCCCAATTTCTTCGACCACGCCTACCTCCTGGCTGATGGCGAGACTTACTCCCTCGATAAGCTTACGGAAAGCATTTCGGGCGGCATCAATCTAAGAAAAGAATTCTCCCTCCCCAAACAGGGCGACACCAAGCGCGTGCGGTTTGTCTACGCGATTCCAGAAAGGGCCCGCCATATCGCCTTTCAATTTTTCGATTATTCTTACGGTCATATCCTCATCCCCATCCAGGGAGATTTAAAAATTGCCGCTGGCACGAGAGGGGCCAGACCGATTACCCTCGGCGAGTTCAAGGATAGTTTCCTCGAGCTGGCTGCCACCGCCATCGACTTCAGGTCTGAGTACAAGGATGAGGAAGCACCGGAAGGCTGGCGCTACGCAGTAGTTAAGCTCCGCGGCAAGAGTTTATCGGCGAGCGGTACGGAGAAGAATATTGTCCAAATTGAGCCCCGGGAATATATCTGGGTTTCCACAAAAGAAGGGCATCTCTACTATAGCTCGGGTGGCTCCACAACCGAGGAAGGCTATATCCGGTTCACTCCCGATTTCTATCAGAACCAGGAGGTCGCTTTCCTGGTTCCAGAGCGGGAAAAAGAAATCAGCCTGGGCATGCGTGTCCAGAACCGTGTTTATTTTCTTGCCCTGACCACGAAACCGGCCGCTTTGCCAGCGGCTAAGCCCCGGGCTATCCATAAGGACGGGCGGACCATGGAAATCATGCTTTTTGCAGCCCGCCAGGATAAGGGGCTCGTCATTCTGGACCTCGGCATCCGGTCGCTGGTCAAAAGCGGCATCCAAATCCAGACCGATGCCCAGTTCATCCTGAAGGCGGAAGGCGAGGATATCCATTTCGACGAAGGGGCCACGAATGGACTCTTCCACCGGCCGCCGACTCCCTTCATCATCCCGCCCGAAACTTTTGTCCGCTTCGAGCTCGCCTACAGGATTGACGAAGTGCCGGACAGCCTCTACTACCGCGGCTACGAGAGCGAAAAACATTTTGCGCTCAAAACAAAAGAATGAAATCAAAGATTAATGAACCTATCGGGAGGAACTATGAATAGCATAAAGAAAATGTTTATGGTTGGCCTGGCCGTTGTCTTTCTTGCCCTGCTCATCTCTTGCTCCAAAGGGGAAAAAACAGAGTCGCAAACCAAATCACTGGACCGCTACCCCGCGGCTCACGAAGCGCAAGCGGTTGGGCGTGACGCGTCAGGCCCTGCTGCGAAGAACCAAACCCTTGCCGGCGATTGGAGGCAAGCCTACAAGCTCGTCCGCGATACCGTCCGCACCGAGCCTTCCCGGTTTCCTTTGAAGACGCCCGAAGGAGTTCGCTACAGCCAGAGCGGAAACTCGCTGGAGAAAGCACTCTTTCTGGCTCAGCTTCTTCAGGACAACGGATACGCCGTCCAAATTGCCGAGGGCGAGCTGGACGAAGCGACTGCCATGGAGCTCTTGGGAAGGATTTTCCTGCCCGCTTCACGATTTTCTTCTGAAAAGGCAGTCCGAATTTCTGCTCCGGCAGAGGACCCCAACTTGATCAGCGCTGTCAAGCGTCACTTCTGGGTCAGGATGAAAACTGAAGAAGGATGGGTCGACCTTGACCCCTGTTTCCCTGGAGCTGAGCCTGGGAAAGCGTTTGCCCGACTGAGGAATACGTTCGACCCTTCGGATGGAGCGCTGAAAACGCGAGTCTGGTTAACTCTCGATATTAGAGCGGGAAACTCTCAAGCAGAGGGAACCGTCCTTTCTTGGGAAGGAATGCTTGAAGAAATCGCCAATCGGCCACTTTCTCTCTCTCTTATCGCGCAATTCCAGGCTGCTGAGGCGGAGAAAGAGGAAGAGGAAGAAGAGGGAGGCGTGGCCGGTCTGTTTGGCGCCCTGAGCGGAAAGGGCACTGAAAAGAAAAAAAGCAAGACTGAAAAGATAATGACCTACAATGCGACTCTCATGGCTGGAAAAGAGGTCCTGGCGAATGAGAAATTCTGGCCGGATAAGAAAGGCGAGATGACAAGAGTTGCCCTCAAAATAAAATTCGAAGGTCTGGGGGAGGTCGTCTCTGCATGCGAACGAATTCTCTTTGAAAGGACGGAGAGAAAGAAAGAGCCTCCTCTTTTCCAGAGGCATGCGATCCTCATCTCTGGGCATCGAATCCCTGCCGAGGTCTGGCAAGGTCAACTTGAAGCAATTTCAGACAAAGCCCTTCTTTCCGACGTCAAGTCCAGGGTGCAGGACATTAAAGATGCCCTTAAATCGAAGAAATTTAGCGCGAAAACCATGCAAAAAAGTTTGGAGCTCGAGGAAAGGCTGGGGCCTGGGCTTGCTCATCTCATGAATATGATTTTTGCCTCCACATCCGATGACCTGACGGAGACGGAAGGAGCCGCCCTTTCCGTATTCAGTTATTTCCCCGTGCCGCGCATCATCATCACTTCCTTCACCGGCGAGAGAGAATCGTCAGAGGTGACGATCGACCTCCGTCAGGATCGGGTCGAGGCCATTCCTCTTCCCGGGCAAGCGCTGGCGATGAAGCAAACTTTTCTCTATGGCCGGGGGGTTATGGAATCAATCCTCGAGGGAAAGCTCCTTGAGCTCCTAACCGGGAAGCCGTCTCTGACGACGGCTGCCCTGATGCGCGAGGCAGAACGAAAAAAGATTCCTCTTCGCTCCTACTCCAAGCTTGAGAAGGAGAACATCAAAAGGATTGGATTGCCTGAACACGTGGCCGAAAAGGTTTTTTCGACCCTGGACGCCGGAAGGGTGGTCATTCTTCCGGAGAGGGCCATCGAATGGCAGGGACAAGACCGCTGGGGGTGGTGGGACATTGACCCCTTCACCATGGAGACAATAGGCGTTTTGGACACAGGACTAAACCAGGCCGTGCTGGAAAAGACCATCCTTGAGACCGAAGGGCCGCTCGAAACCGAGGCGGGCTACGTCATCGGAGCCATGGTCGGCGCTATCGACACCTACTGGGTGCTTTCGGCCATGGTCCTCAAATACGGCGAACTGAACAAGGCCGCCTTGGAAGAAGCGAAGGCCTATCTCGAGGAAATCAATGCCGTCATGTGCCCGGGGCTCGAAGCGAAAATTTCCCTCCCTCTCGAGCCAAGCGAGTGTTTTGACATCCTTGAGGACATCCTCGATATGGGCAATTATCGCGAAGCGGGGTTCGAGCTTTCGCAAGGCTGGTGCGGAAATTTCGCCACCGGATTTGCCTGTGTTTCGAAATCGATCCTCATGTATTACTTAAGTCAGTATGAATAGGGATATTAAATTGGGTTAAATTGGGGACAGTTTACCCATTTACCCAATTTTTATTTTAGTTTTCTTGATTCCCTCGTTTCCCTATGAACCCTTTTCTTGGAGCTTAGAGCCTAAGACCTAATTTCGACATTTCTTTCTTTTTTCTTAGGCCTACCCGCTTTCTTTTTTCTCAATATTCTACCAGTTATTTCTTCTATTCTAGTGATAAAATCCTCGTCTCCCAACGGCCTCCCTGTCCTTTCGTGTTTCCTAAATATATCCAAATCTTCTTCTTTTTCTTCTTCCTGTAAGTAGGCACTCCAGTCCTTTATCTCCCAATTAAGATAAAATTCGGTCAATACCTTGTCCGGCACTCCAAACACATGGGATTTCGCGCTTGACCAAGGATAATCTTCCGCTCTTTTCACAATGCCTGCCCTAACGGGGTTTCGTTCAATATATCTGACAGCCATATAAAGATGCCTTTCATCCATCGGATAGGAAAGAAACCTGTCTTGCCAAAGATGACCTTTCCAATTTTCTCGAATGTTAATCATCCAGGTATACTTTTTATGGGTTTCCCCGATTGCTTTGGCTAAGCTTTCACTCTTTCGGGGAGCAGCAATGAGATGGACATGATTATCCATTAAACAGTAACACCACACCGCCACTGCTTCCTTTCGACAATAATGATTAAGGATCTTGAGATAAAGCCGCTTATCATCCTCACTGAAAAAGACGACTTGCCGCCTGTTCCCTCTCTGTACGACATGATGAGGATAGCCAGCTATGACAACTCGAGCAATTCGTCCCATTACACAATATGTGACGGATAAGAAAGAAGATGTTTCTCAAAAATGGGGGAAAAATTGGGTAAATAAGTAAACTGTCCCCAGTTAGTCGTTGTGGCGGCCAGCCTTGACGAGCCTGGCCCACGGGTCGCGCAGCGTGACGGTGCGATTGAAGACCAAATTCCCGGGCTTCGAATCCCTTAAATCGACGCAGAAATAGCCAAGCCGTTCGAACTGGAAGCGACTGCCCGGGGCCGCGTTGGCTAAACTCGGCTCAACCTTCGAGCCCCGCAGGACCTCGAGCGACTTCGGGTTCAGGTTGGCCTTCCAGTCGGCGCCCTCTTCGACCTCCCCGACATCCCGTTTCGTGAAAAGCGTATCGTAGAGGCGAACCTCGGCTTCGATAGCATGCGCCGCTGAAACCCAGTGGAGGGTCGCTTTGACGCGGCGGCCGTCCGGCGCGTCCCCACCCCGCGTCGCTGGATCGTAGGTGCAGCGAAGCTCCGTGACCTCTCCTGTCGCGGGATCCTTAATTACTTCGCGGCAGGTGATGAAATAAGCATAGCGAAGCCGGATTTCGCGACCCGGGGCGAGACGGTAGAACTTTTTCGGCGGCTCCTCCATGAAATCGTCCCGCTCAATATAAAGAACTCGGCTGAAGGGCACTTTCCTCGTCCCCATGCTCAGGTCTTCGGGGTTGTTGATGGCCTCGAGCTCTTCGACCTTCCCCTCGGGATAGTTGACGAGGACGATACGGAGTGGCCGCAAGACCGCCATGACCCGCGGCGCCCGCTTGTTGAGGTCTTCCCGCACGCAATCCTCGAGAAGGGCCATGTCGACGATGCTATTGGCCTTGGCGACACCGATGATGTCGCAGAAATTCCGGATGGCCTCAGGCGTATAGCCACGACGCCTCAGCCCCGAGATGGTCGGCATCCGCGGGTCATCCCAGCCGCTGACATAGCCTTCCTTGACGAGCTCAAGGAGTTTACGTTTGCTCAACACCGTGTGGCTGAGGCTCAGGCGAGCAAACTCGATTTGCTGGGGATGGTGGATACCCAGAGCGTCGAGAAACCAGTCGTAAAGAGGGCGGTGGACCTCGAACTCCAGCGTGCAGATGGAATGCGTGATCCCTTCGATCGAATCCGACTGGCCGTGAGCCCAGTCGTAGGTTGGATAGATGCACCAAGCGTCGCCCCGCCGGTAGTGCCGCTCTCGCCGGATGCGGTAGAGAACAGGGTCGCGCATGAGGAGGTTGGGGTGGGCCATGTCGATTTTGGCCCGTAGTGTCTTTGAACCATCTGGAAATTCGCCCTCCTTCATCCTTCGGAAGAGGTCGAGGTTTTCCTCGACCGAGCGATTCCGGTAAGGGCTCTCTTTTCCCGGCTGGGTGAGCGTCCCTCGATACTCGCTGATCTCCTCGGCGCTCAGGTCACAGACATAGGCCTTGCCTTTCTTAATCAACTCGACGGCGAACTCGTAGAGCTTCTCAAAATAATCCGAGGCATAGTATTCTCTATCCCCCCAATCGAACCCCAGCCAGCGGACATCCTCCTTAATCGACTCGACATAGGCCTGCTCTTCCGTCTCCGGGTTCGTGTCATCGAAGCGGAGGTTGCAGAGTCCGCCATAATCAGCGGCCAGACCGAAATTGAGACAAATCGATTTCGCATGACCGATATGAAGATAGCCGTTGGGCTCGGGAGGGAAGCGGGTATGAACCCGGCCGCCATACTTTCCGGTGCGGATATCCTCCTCGATAATCTCCCGGATGAAGTTCTTTTTCGATTCTCTGGTGCTCATCGTGAAGCATCTCTTAAGCGTTGGAGGACTTTTTCGCGGCCCAGAAGCTCCATCATCTCAAAAAGGCCGGCGCCGCTCGTCCGGCCGCTGATGGCCATCCGGGCCGGGTGGATGAAACCGGCTGGCTTGACGCCCTTTTCTTCGGCCATACGGCGACAGGCCTCCTCGATAGCCGGCGCAGTGAACGACTCGAGACTGGCCAGGCGCTCGGCGAGGAGAGCAAGGCGTTTTCTGTTCTCCGGGTCATCCAGGAATTTTTTCCGGCCCTCCTCTTCGAAGGCAAAATCATCACGGAAGAAGCATTCCGTCAAACTGACGAATTCCCGGAGCGTTTTCATCCTGACCTTGTAAAGGTCGATGAGTTTCAAGAGGCGGGCATCATCCATGCCGGAAAAATCCACGCCCGCGTCGGTGAGCTGTTCCTTGATAAGCGGCAGGAGCTCAGCCGCTCGTTTTCGCACAATGTGCTCGGCATTGAGCCACCGCAACTTCTGAATATCGAACTTGGCCTGGACAGCGTTGAGGTCAGCGATGTCGAAATGCCGCACCGCCTCCTCCAAGGTCAAAATTTCATGCTCCTCCCCGGGAAACCAGCCGAGAAGGATGAGATGGTTGACCAGCGCTTCGGGAAGAAAGCCTTCTTTCCGGTACTCTTCGACCGATACGCCGCCGTGCCGCTTGGATAGCTTGGCGCCATCCGGCCCGAGGATGAGCGGCATGTGACCGAAGTGCGGCGGCTTGAGCCCGAGGGCTTCGTAAAAAAGAATCTGCTTGGGCGTGTTCGAAATATGGTCATCGCCGCGGAGGATGTGGGTGATGCCAAGGTCGGCGTCGTCGACGACACAGGCGAAGTTGTAGGAAGGAGAGCCGTCCGATTTGATGAGGACCTGGTCCTTGATTTCGTCCGTCGTCACGCGGATTGGGCCATGGACGATATCCTCGTACTCGACTGTCCGCCCCTTCTCCACCCGGAACACAATGGCCTCGCCGTCAAAATAAGCCTTCCCCTCAGCCAGGAGCGCCTCGGCTTTTTGCCGGTAAAGAGGAAAGCGCTGGCTTTGATAGATCGGCTCTCCGTCCCAGTCCATGCCCAGCCAGCGGAGGTCGCGGAGAATCTCTTCGAGAAACTTCGGGTCCGACCTCGTCCTATCCGTGTCCTCAATCCGGAGCAAAAAACGGCCTCCGGTGTGACGGGCGTAGAGCCAGTTGAAAAGGGCGGTCCGGGCACTCCCCAGATGGAGATACCCCGTCGGACTGGGCGCGAACCTGACGGTGACCATTTTTTCGCGATTAAAATAGCACACCCCGCCCCCTCGGTCAAACGCGTCAAATCGGGGACAGCTTACACATTTACCATATTTTTTGCGACCAGGACGAGAATCCCGAAATTGCCGATAAAAGCACCCGACGGGTCCTGTCGTGGTTCACCCCCGGCGCCCCCGAGCGGTCCATCTTGTTTATAATCATTCAAGAAGATGGGTGGCATCAAACGCTAGGGTCGGTGTTCCGAGACGCTATCGAAAGCTTTGTTTTTTACACCCCTATTCGCCGTCCCCAAATTTGCCAATAGAGAATTATCATCAAGCGAAAGTGCTTGATCTTGTAACAAATTATCACGATAGCGAGTGCACCCGAGGGGTGGTGTGGCTCGGGGGCCCCCCGCCGACCCGAGCGTTTGATGCCACCCATCTTCTTGGCTGATTATAAACAAGATAGACCGCTCGGGGGCGCCGGGGGTGAACCACGACAGGACCCGTCGGGTGCTTTGATCGGCAATTTCGGGCCGTCG
>CAYUKK010000156.1:0-24829 GCA_964445305.1 uncultured Eubacteriales bacterium | reverse complement strand
ACTCCGTGATCGTCTTTCTTTTTCCATTGTCATAAATCGTAAAGTCTTCTTTGGCTAAATCAACGGCTGGATTCCCCTGCTTATCGGTCACGTAGACCTGAACGAGCTTCAGAGTTACTGAGACCTCGTGTTGAGGGATCTTGAACGATGTTTCTTGTTGAGTGGAAGGCGCCTGGAAACCAGAGCTAACTACAAGAAGGGGTAAGGAGGAATGTCTCCTCCTCACCCCCTGGTCATATTTATAAGAAGGAGGGTTGAAGCAACCAGGCTAAGCGGCTCTTCCCAGCGCGGTCAAGGATTCAGCGACCCTTCCCACAGCCAGAATGTACGCTGCTTCCCTCATTGTCACGCGATAATTCTCCATGGTCGCCACGACATCCCAGAAGGCCTTTTTCATCTTTTTTTCTGTTTTGGCGTGGATTTCTTCTTCGGTGAAGAAATACCTCTGAAGGTCCTGGACCCACTCGAGATAAGAGACAGTGACTCCGCCAGCATTGGCCAGGATGTCCGGCACCACAAGCACCTCTTTCTCCTTAAGGATTTCGTCCGCCTCCAAGGTCGTCGGGCCGTTGGCTCCCTCGAGAACGATCCTCGCTTTGACCCGGTCGGCATTGTCTCGGTTGATTTGGCCTTCCACAGCGGCCGGGATGAGGATATCGCAGGGCAAGGCGATGAGGCCTTCGTTGTCGATGGGGTCTGTTCCGGGAAAGTTAACGATGCTACCGGTCAGGATGACCTGTTTTTCGAGCTCGAACGGGTCGATGCCTTTGTCGCTCTGGATCCCACCGAAAATGTCGGTGACGGCGATAATCTTGCAGCCGGCCTTGTGGACGAGCTTGCCGATAGAGGAGCCGACGTTGCCAAAGCCGAGGATGGCAACTTTCTTTCCCGCGAGCTCGAAGTCAAGGTACTTCGCCGCTTCTTCGAGCACAAAAAAGAGCCCTGTTCCGGTCGCCATAGCCCTTCCCAGAGACCCCCAGAGGTGGACTGGCTTTCCCGTGACGACTGCAGGCTCGAGGTATCCCTGTCCCTGGCTGTAGGCGTCGGCGATCCAGGCCATGGTTTGGGCGTTCGTGAACATGTCCGGAGCGGGGATATCCTTGTAAGGGCCGATGATGTCCCGGATGGCCAGGGTGTATTCTTTGGTCAGCTTCTTGAGCTCGTTTTCAGACATTTTGAGCGGGTCGCAGATGACGGCGCCCTTGCCTCCGCCGAAGGGGAGGTCGAGGACGGCGCATTTCCAGGTCATCCACGTGGCCAGAGCCTTGCACTCGCTGAGCGAAGCGTTCGGGCTGTAGCGGATACCGCCTTTGGCCGGGCCACGGACGGTTGAATGCTGAACACGGAAACCGGTGAAGGTTTCCGCCCTTCCATTGTCGAGGGTGATGGCCAAGTGAACGGTGAGTTCCTTCTCAGGGTACTTGAGGCGCTGGTAAACCCATGGTTCCAGGTCGAGGAAAGAAGCGGCTCGTTCGAACTGGAGGGTAGCCTCGAGAAAGGGATCATACTCTTTTTCCCTTAGCTCAGGGATGGGGCTGATGTAACGGACTTTTGCTTCTTCTTTTTCCATTTTGACCTCTCTTTCCTCAGCTAATTTCCTTGACGAGCAGTTTCAGTAGCTTGTCGTAGCCCGCTTTTTGGAAATGGAGGATGGGGATTTTCTTCCCACGATGGTAGAGATATTTTCCCTTGAGCTGGACTCTCTTCTTCTCCTTGGGCTTTCGAGCCAGGATTTCCTGAACATCAGGGAAGGGGATGATTTCGGCCATCTGACCGTCTTCTGGCCGAGGAATTTCTTCCTCTTTTCTAATGGCCACGGATGATTTTTTATAAGTGCTCATGCTAAACCTCCTTTATGAACACACCCTAAATAAAGCAATCTCCATGCCAATTTGTAATCCATTTAAAATAAATAACTTACAATTTTTCAGGCAGCCCACTATGGCATTTTGCAATATTGCAATTTGCAATTCATGCAGCGCAATGCTCAATGTCTCGGGACTTCTTAGGATGGTCCATTCAGGCTAAACTTGACCATCAGCTGGGAGCAAGCGTTAGAGATAAGGCTGCCGCATCAGGAAGCCACGGCTTTTGCTGAATCAGCGGGTTAAGCTTTTTTCCTTGACTTGAGTTTGCGGAAAAGGGAGGTCGGATGGATACCAAGGATTTTGGCGGCGCGCGATTTATTCTGACCCGTCAGGGAAAGGACTCTATCGATGTACAGGCTCTCCAGCTCTTCCAGGGAAGGCAAGGATTCTCCGGAGGTAAGCTGCTCAAGGATTTCGCTCGCCGGAGAAGCCTGGAATTCCCTTATCTCCGTCGGCAGGTGGGCAGGGCGAATCTCTTCTTCGGGATAAAGAGATAAAATCCTTTCGACGATGTTCCTGAGCTCGCGGACATTTCCAGGCCAGGAATACACGAGCATGGCCTGGGCAGCCTCTTGAGAGATACCGCGGTAGGCCCGCCTCAACTCCTGATTGAACTCCTGAATGAAATGGAGGGCCAGGGGAACGATATCCTCCTTTCTTTCCCTGAGCGGTGGGATGGCGATGGGGACCACATTCAGCCGGTAAAAGAGGTCGGAACGGAAATGGCCTTTCTCGACGGCTTTAGCAAGGTCCTGGTTAGTGGCGGCAATCACCCGGAGGTTGACCTTGATGGGATGCGCTCCGCCGAGCCGGGTGAAGGTCTCCTCCTCCAGAACCCGGAGCAGCTTGGCCTGAAGATTCAGGGACATGTCGCCGATTTCATCGAAGAAGACGGTGCCGCCGTCAGCCCGCTCGAGAAGTCCTATCTTTCGCTTTCTGGCGTCTGTAAAGGCGCCCGCCTCATAACCGAAAAGTTCGCTCTCCAGAAGGTTCTCGGGGATAGCGGCGCAGTTGATCTCGAGGAGCGGTTTTTCGGCTCGGGGACTGTGATAATGGATGGCCTTGGCCAGAAGTTCCTTGCCCGTGCCGCTTTCGCCCTGGAGCAAAACTGTCGTTTTCTCTGAGCCAGCCACCCTCTTGGCCAGGCTGACGACCTCTTTCATCTTGCCGCTTTCGGCAATGATTTTTCCGAAATAATAGCGGCCCTTCTCGGATTCCAGGTGTTCCCGAACTCGGATACGAAGTGATAGGGTCTCGAGAGCTCGCCGGACGGTGTTCTTGAGGTCGCTGACCTTGAAGGGCTTGAGCAAGTAATCGTAGGCGCCGAGCTTCATCGATTCGACGGCCTTTTCCAGAATCTCGTAGGCGCTCATCATGATGACGATTGTCTCCCTGTCCCTCTCCTTGATGCGCTTGAGGACTTCGATGCCCGAGATGCCGGGAAGCATTAAATCGAGGAGAACGAGTTCGGGTTTGTACTTTTCGAACATCTCCATAGCCGACTCGCCCGAGTTCGTGACAAGGACCTCATAGCCTTCCTTTTCCAGGACCCTTTTCAAGTTGTTCAGAGTGAGGATCTCATCGTCGACGATGAGAAGGGAATGAGTGCTCAAGAGATAACCTCCTCATCCTTCATGAGCATCCGGCCTTTCTGGCGGATGGGCAGGAAGATGGAAAAGGTCGTGCCTTTGTTGACCTCACTCCGGACAGAGATATCGCCATCGTGGTTCTTGATGTAGCTCAGGCTGATGCTCAACCCAAGGCCTGTCCCGCCGCTTTTCTTGGTGGTGAAAAAAGGGTCGAATATTTTTTTCAGGTTTTCGGGTGGGATGCCCAGCCCCGTGTCATGGATATCCAACTGGATGAGCTCTTTAAATTTCACCTTGGATGTTTCGACGCTAAGGTCGCCCCCGCCAGGCATGGCTTGGGCAGCGTTGATGAACATATTCGTCAGGACCTGCCGGATTTGGTTGGGGTCGGCCGTGATTTGCGGGAGAGAGGGAGCCAGGGTTTTAGCGATGCGGACGTTCCGGAAAATGGGCTGATGGCTGAGGAAGGACAGGGTTTCCTCGATAAGTTGGTTGATATTGATTTTGGTGAATTGGGGTGGCGTTGGCCGGGCGAAATTGAGAAGTCCACGGATGGTCTCGGAGATGCGGTAAACATTCTCCAGAACGACCTCAATCTCTTGTTTGTCTTTCTCTTCCGAAGCTTCCTCACGGAGGATCTCAAGGTAGGAAGAAATGCCCAGGAGAGGGTTGTTGATCTCGTGGGCAGCGCCAAGGGCGAGCTGGCTGAGGGCGGATAGCTTTTCGTATTCGGCGAGCTGGCTGTGGAGTTTTTCCCGTTCGGTGATGTTTTCGATGAGGATGCTCACGCCAAGAAATTTGCCCCGGCCATTTTCGATGGGGAAGAAGGAGAGGTTGAAATACTCCTCGCCTTTTCCTCGGTCAATCTTCTTTTTTTCGACATGGTGAGGCTTGCCGCTGAAGATGGTCTTCTCAAAAGCGAGCTCCATGTCCTTATCGTTGAGCCAGGGGAGAGCTCCGAAGATATCCTCCCCTTTTCTCAACTCCTCCAGGTTAAAGAGCGTAAGAATTTCCCGATTGAAGTGGGTAATCTTTCCTCTGGAATCCAGGCCGATGACACCCAGAGAGATGCTATCCAGGAGGTTGGTGACGTACTCCTCTGAGAGACGCAATTCCTCAGCCAGAATCTCGCTCTCCCTGGCCCTTCTTTCGAGCTCAATATTCATGGCGTCGACCTCTTTTTTCTTGAGCTGGGCTTCTCCGAGAGCCAATTGGAGGCTCGTTGTCAACCTCTTGACGAGCGCCGTCGTTCGGCGCGCATGAAGGTTGGAGATAAAGACGAGGAGAACAATGAAGGGCGCGAAGAGCAGGAGAACGATTCTGTTCACTTCCCGCAGGGGAGCCAGGGCCTCGCTGACGTCCATCTCCGAAACGAGATAGAAATCGAACCCAGTTACGAGCTGGTAGGCACAGAGAACCTTCTGGCCGCGGTAGTCGACGTGGATTTTCACTCCTTGTCGTCCCTGATGAGGATTCCTTCCTCCTTCGCCTTCTCCATGACCCTTGTCGACGAGCGGTCGCCCTCCCAGTTTGGTGGGGGAAAGAAGGGTCCCCGCCTTATCAACGAGAAAAAGCTCGCTCGTTTTGCCGATGCGGAGGTCAAAGAGAAGACTGTAGAAATTTTCTAAATCAAGCGATGCAGCCAAGACGCCGATGATTTGGTTGTCGCGGTTCAGGAGCGGATGAGAGAGCACCAAGACCGAGGATTGAGTCAAGTCGGAAAAGAAAACCCCCGAATTGAAAAACTTTCCCTCCCGGGATACTTGGAAATATTCTCTATCCGCGATATTGCCCGCCAGATGGCGATTGATGGACAGAACGATATTTCCTTCTAGGTCGGCAATGAGGAGAAAATCGTACCATTTTTTTTCGCTGACGAGCGTCTTCAGGAAGGACGCCAGGTTGTGGATTTCGTCGATTTTTTCGATTTCGAGATGGGAGAAGGAGCGAAGGTCTGTCTCTCGATCCTGGAGGAAGATGGAAATGGCTTTGATGTTTTCGGTTACTGTTTCGGACAGACGGGCATGGATTTGGCTCTTGATGAGAGAGGAGACCTCGGTGTTGACAGCGAGATAAAGGAGGAGGAACGGGGTGACGAAAAGGATGATAGTCAGGAGGGTGTTCCTCGAGGTCAACCGTCTGTAGTCGACCCGTTCGTCAGGAATGGTGCTTCTCTTTTTTATCCATTTCACAACTAAGATTCTAACATAATGGACAGGGTTGTCACTACTTCCCTCGAGGGAGAAGGGCGGTCGGAGTCTGAGTTGCCAGGCTTGGAGATTTTGGATAGAATAGCTCCCATCCAAAATGAAAATCCGAGCTCTTCTCAAGGCGATGCGGCCGGCTCAGTGGACAAAAAATTTCTTTGTCTTTGCCGCCATCATTTTCGCCCAGAGATTTTTTGACCTTCTTTTCTTGGTCAAAGCCTCGAAAGCTTTTATCCTTTTTTGCCTCCTCAGCGGCGGACTGTATATCTTCAATGACCTCCGCGACCGTAACGAGGATAAGTCCCATCCCAAGAAATCCCAGCGACCGATCGCCAGGGGAGAAATCAGCCTGACTGAAGGGCTGGCAGCTTTTATCGCTCTTTCGACGGTGAGTTTGGTAGCCGCTTTCTTCCTCCACCGGACTTTCTTTCTCGTTGTCTGTATCTACTTCTTTCTCCAGCTCGGCTACAGCCTGAAACTCAAGCAGGTGGTCATCCTCGACATTTTCGTCATTGCGGCTGGCTTTGTCATTCGGGTTATCGCCGGTGCGGTGGTCATCGATGTTCCCATCTCTTCCTGGCTTCTCATTTGCGCTAGCCTGCTCTCCCTCTTCCTGGCCATGAGCAAGAGGCGTCACGAGCTGGTGCTCCTGGAAAATAGGGCTATCGAGCATCGGCCCATCCTCAAGGAATACAGCGCTTATCTCCTTGACCAGATGATGGCCGTCGTTACTGCCTCGACCCTTATTGCTTATTGCCTGTACACGATCTCTGAGGAAACCGTGGCCAAATTTGGCACGAGGAACCTGGTCTGGACGTCGGGTTTTGTCCTCTACGGGATCTTCCGGTATCTCTACCTTGTCCATCAGAAAGGAAAGGGGGGAAGCCCGGAAGAGATTGTTCTCCAGGACAAGCCTCTCCTCCTCAACATCATTCTCTGGATTGGGGCCATTCTCTTCATCCTCTATTTGAGGAAGTGAAGACTCTTTGGCTCCTTTTCCAGGTGGAAGATGATCACCCTTTGGAGAGTTTTGGCGATGGCGTCCAGTTGGTCAGAGCCAAAGAATTCTACGTCTTCGAGAGGCGGGGAATTTTTTTTTGCCCAGTCGATAAATGCTGGGACAATTGGCAAAACGAGGCACTTTTTTTCCGAGGCACAGGCCGAGCAGCGAACGCCGTCCATCTTATGAGAAAGCCACGCTTCTCCCTCGACTTTGCGGCGACATTTCTGGCAGCGCCTGAAGTCGGGGAGCAAGCCGTTGATTTGAAGAAACCAGGCCTCAAAATAGCGAGTGAGGATTTTCAGCTCGCCCCCCCGCTTGATGGCCCGGAGGGTGGAAAGGAGCAGGCGGAAGACAAGGTCTTCTCGAGCCCGGGAAGGGAAAAATCCCTCGATGAGTTCGGCAAAATAGGAAAGAGTACTCGAGGTGCGGAAATCCCGGTGCAGTTCGAAAAAAGACTCGAGGAGGTCTGACTGGCTGAGCGTAAGGAGTTCGGTTCGTTCTTTTTCGTAATAGTAGAGCTTGATGAGGGACATTGGCTCGAGGCTGCTGCCGAAGCGGTTGCCGAGCTTCCGCGCTCCTTTGGCTATTCCCCGGAGGAGGCCTTTGTCGCGGGAGAAAAAGATGACGACCTTATCTTGATCCCCAACATCGAAACTCCGCAGGACGATGGCTTCACACTGGTCCAGAGGCATAGACGAAAATTTGAACGGTAAACTCTTTTACCCTCCCACGATAACACAAAAGAAAATGACGCTCAAGGAGGAGGGGGAAGGATGGAAAAGGTCAGGAAGCAAAGGTGATATTGAGGGCCTTCATTTTCTGTCTCAGGCTGGCCTCGTCAATTTTCAAATCAGAGGCGGCTCGCCGAATTTCCCAGTTGTTCCTCAGCAGGGCCTGGTGGATGAACCGCCGCTCGAATTGCTCTCGAGCCCTGTCGAGGGAGTAGCCCTCCAAAAAGTCCGCCGCCCCCTCCAGCTCTCTCGTCTCGACAAAAAGGGAAAGGTGGGAGGTGGTGATCTCATCATCCTCGACCATGATGACGAACCTTTCGATGACGTTCATGAGTTCGCTGACGTTTCCTGGCCAGATATACTTCAGGAAAGCGTTCATGGCCTGAGAGCTCATCGTCTTGGGTTTCTTCCCGTATTCGGCCGAAAAATGACGGAGGAAATGGTCAATGAGGAGGGGGATGTCCTCAACTCTTTCCCGCAGCGGAGGCAGAGAAATGGGTATGACGTTGAGCTTAAAAAAGAGATCCTCGCGAAACACCTTCTTGGCGACAAGATCACGGAGGTTCTTGCTGGTGGCGGCGATAATCCGGGTGTTGAACGCCACGGCATCGGTAGAGCCCAACGGCTCAAACTGCTTCTCCTCGATGGCGCGGATAAGCCTGGCCTGGATTTTGAGGCTGAGGTCGCCGACTTCGTCCAGGAAGAGAGTGCCGCCCTCGGCCAGCAAAAGCTTGCCTTTTTTATCCTTGTGAGCGTGGGGCAGGGCGCCCTGAACGAAGCCAAAAAGCTCGGTTTCCATGAGCTCTTCAGGCACAGCTGAGCAATTGACCTCGATAAATTTTTTTTCCCGGCGCGGACTGTACTGATGGATGAGGCGAGCCACGAGTTCCTTTCCCGTTCCGTTTTCTCCAGAAATGAGGACGCGACCGCTCGATGAAGCAGCCAATTGGATCTCTCCTCTCAGCCTCTGGATAGCGGGGCTGTTGCCCACAAGATAGAATCTTGTCTTCATCTTTTCCCGGAGCTGGACATTCTCTTCTTCGAGTTTCTTTTGTTTCAGGGCATTGCGCACGGTCAGGATGACCTTCTCTAAGGAGAGGGGTTTTTCCAAGAAATCGTGAGCCCCGAGCTTGGTGGCTCGAACCGCCGTCTCTATGGTCCCGTGCCCGGAAATCATGACCACCTGCGGACTTTCTTCAGTCGCCTTGATTTTCTTAAGGACATCGATGCCGCTCATCTTGGGCAGCCAAATGTCGAGCAGGACGAGGTCGACATTCTGATGGCGCAGAGCCTCCAGACCCTCCTCGCCTGTTTCTACGGAAGTCACCTCGTACCCTTCGTCCTCGAGGATGCCTTTGAGGGAGGAACGGATGCTGGCTTCATCGTCGATGACGAGAATTTTTTCTTTGCTCATGCCGGAAGCTGAATGATAAATTTTGCGCCGCTGGGAAAGTTGTTTTCCACCTGGATGGTTCCATTATGCTCTCGAACGATTTGGTTGACGATGGCCAATCCCAGTCCTGTTCCCTTTTTTTTCGTGGAGAAATAGGGCATAAAAAGCTTGGCCTTGTCTTCGGCCGGAATTCCCGGACCTGTGTCGGAAACCTCGATGAAAAGTCGCTGTTGCTTTTTTTCCAGCCAGGCTCGGATTTTTATCTTACCCTTCTTGTTCATCGCTTCGATGGCATTGTCGATGAGGTTGATGAAAACCCTTTTCATCTGCTCTGGATCCAACTGAAGGGTCGAGGGAATATCCCGGCTGTAATCTATCTCAAACTCGACTTGGGTAAAAATCCCACGAAAAAGGGAAACGGTCTGGTTGATGAGGAGCCGAAGGTCGGATGGCTTCATGATAACCTTGGGAAGCCGGGCAAAATTTGAGAATTCGTCGACGAGTGATTTGATCGTCCTGGCCTCCTGGATGATAGTCTTTGCTCCTTCCTCGACAATCGCTAAAGAGGTTTGTTCGTTTTTCCGCAGGGTTCTGATGATCCTTTCAGCTGACAGCTGGATCGGCGTGAGCGGGTTCTTGATCTCGTGGGCGACCATCTGGGCCACTTCTTTCCAGGCGGCGATTTTCTGGGCTTTGATGAGCTGGGTGAGGTTGTCGAGGACGATGATTATGCCCGAGAAATCGCCATTCGATTGCTGGAGGGGAGAAAGGGCGAGGGCGATGGTAGTCGTTTGGCCATTAGCCAGGATGTTGATTTCCCTGTCAGCGAGGGCATATCGGTTTCTTAACCCCCAGTCGATGTTCTTGACGATATCCTCGTAGCGAGGGTCGCGGAGGACATCCCGGAAGCTTCTCCCTACCGGGTTCCTCTCCTCAAGGGAGAGCATTTCTCGAGCGGAGGGGTTGATGGTGGTAATGTTTCCTTGGGCGTCCAGCGTTATGACGCCCGTGGTGATGCTGTTAAGGATAGTCTCGATGTACTGCTTACGGTTTTCCAGCTCGGATGTCTTTTGGGCGATTTTTTCCTGGCTGTGCTTGAGGTCGAAGATCATCTGGTTGAAGGAATCAATCAGGGTTCCCAGCTCATCCGAGGCTGGGTCTTCGACATGCACCTCCAGGTTACCCCGAGAGACTTCTTTAGTCGCTGCGGCCAGCTTTTCGATGGGAACAGTAATGCCCTTGGCCAGATGGAGGCCAATCCAGCTTGCGGCAAAGATGAGGAGCACAGTGACGAACATGAGGACGATGACATAAAAAGTCTTGACCGTCACTTTCTGGGGAATAAAGAGACGGTACCTCTGAACATAGGAATTGATGGCGTGGATTTTCTGAGCATAGCTCTGGGGAAAGAACTTGCCAGTGGTGACCAGAACCTTGCCCACACCGGGAAAGCTGAAAGAAACGCCGCGGCGGACCATCTCGCCGTTGCCCATCGACTCGATGCTCCGCAAGGGCTCGCCGAGCTGCGCTCTCGCCACCAGGTCGGCAGGGATGGATTGGTAGTTCTGGAGTGGCAAGTCGGGGCTCAGGTAAGTATAGAGTTCTTCATTACCCAGGAAAATGCCGATTTCATCCAATCGGTATTCGGCCAATTTGGTGCGGATGAATTCCCTCAGGACGAGACGGTTTTCGAGGAGGATGAGCTTCTGCGCCCGGATGTCCTGACTCAACTCAACGGCATAGTGATAGGCATCTTCCTCCGCCCGCGCATAAACACCGTCGGCCAATCCCTTGGTATCCTCGAGGATCTTATCGAGAGGTGTTTTGAACCACATCTCGATGTTTCGGCTGATGAGGTCGCTGGCAAAGAAGAAGAGAAGAAGAGTCGGGATGAAAGAGAGGAGGATAAAGAAGAGCACGAGCTTCGTTTTGAAGTGGGATCCTGCCACTTTCCTCCTTCTTTCGAGGTTGAGCTTGATCAGATAACGCCCGAGGATGAGCAGGAATATCAAGAAGAGAAGGATGACGATGATCTGGAGGGAGGAGAGGAGGACGTCTGTGACGGAGGTCGGAGAGAACTCCTGGGATTCCCGGATGAAAAGCTCGATAGCGAAAAAGAGGAGAATGAGAAGGATGATGACTGCTCCGATGAAACGTGGACCTTTTTTTGAAGGGCCGATCATGACTGTGGAATCCGATTCTCTTCTTCGCCAACGAGAAATTGACGATAATTATCGAGGGAAATCTTGATGCCTTTGCGGACTGCTCCGGGTGGCCCCAATGGTTTACCCCTTTTTCCGTTGATGGAGAAGGTGAGGCCACCGGCATTGCCGAGGTCAAGCACGAACTCCTGGGAGCGGGAAAAACGCAGAGAGTCGCCCTCTCTCTTGATCCCCTCGAACACGCGGACTCCGTCGGCGAAGACTTGAAGCCAAGTTTCGTCAATAAACGAGAGCTCGAGGTCAAGGAAAGGTTGAACCTCGGGTGAAGGCTCCTCGACCTGAACTTCAACCGCCGCAGAAAACGGGTTTGCAGATAGCGTGGAGGATGAGGCGGGAGCCGAGGCCGGCTTTTTTTCTGAAGGCCGGAGGAAGACGAAAAGGAGAAGGGCGATAAGAATGACAAACAAACCCCCCGCCAGCCAGATTTTTCTTCGGCCCAGCCGGCGCGGCTCCGACTCTGGCTTTTTCTCGGCACTGGGTTCTTGGCTTGTCACAGCGTAGCTCTCCAGCTGCTGATAACGATTGAGAACCTGGTTTTCATCAAGTCCGATGGTCCGGGCGTAGGAACGAAGGATAGCTCTAACGAAAAATCTTCCCGGGATGAGGTGGAGTCGGTCATCCTCGATAGCCTGGAGAAACCTCAGGTTGATGCGGGTTGAATCAGCAATTTCCTGGAGGGAAATGCCCCTTAGCTCGCGCTCTCTTTTTAGTTCCTGACCGAGGGAGATCATTGATAAAAATTGTAGTGGAAATCTCCCAAATGTGTCAAATATCTTTGTCCCGATAGAGCCAAGGGTAAAGGACGGTTTTCATTTACCATTTCTTGATGAAGGAAGGTCTTTCTCAGAGAACTGGACAAGGTATAATATAAGATAAATTTGAAAATGGACCAGAGCAAGATCAATCTCGATGAAGCAGTACGGATTCAGGCTGAACTGGCCAAACGGCTGAACCTCGAGTGGCGGGGCGGAAAAATCTCTCTTATCGCCGGCGCTGATTTCAGCTACGATCGAGCCGGGGATAAAATCGCCGCTGTCATCGTTGTCCTAAAGTTTCCCCAGCTCGAGGTCGTCGAAGTTGTCTCAGCGGTGAGGAGGGTGGATTTCCCTTACGTTCCTGGCTTTCTTTCTTTTCGCGAGGTCCCGGCTTTTGTCGAAGCTTTCCCGAAGATCCGTCATCTGCCCGATGTGACTCTTCTCGATGGCAATGGGATTGCCCATCCTCGACGGATGGGATTGGCCTCCCACGCGGGAGTTCTCCTCGATATCCCGACCATCGGTTGCGCGAAGAGGCCGTTTTTCCCATTCCGTCTGCCGCGCCGCCAGCGCGGCGCCTCCACTCAGTTTCGGGATAGGGACGGCCAACGGGTTGGAGACTGTTTAAGGACAAGAACCGATGTCAAACCCGTTTTTGTCTCCCCCGGCCACCGCATCGATTTTGTTCACAGCCGCAGACTCGTCCTGGCCTGTTCCAAATTCAGGATTCCCGAACCCATTCGGCAGGCCCATCTGTTGAGCCAGAAGGTTTTCTTGTCCTAATTTTTACTAAATTTTCAAGAATCGGGCCAGGGAGCTTAAACTCCCCAGGCACCCCATGAAGGCGCTTCCGAGGACCATGCCAAGCGATTGGGAAAGGGACAAATCTCGAAAATGGATGAGTTCCTGGAGGGTTCCCAGGGATTGGCCCAAGTAGAGGGGAAAAAGGCGAACCAGGATGGCCAGGAGAGCGAGGGATAGGAGGCTGCCGGTGATCCCCAAGATCGTGCCTTCGAGCAGAAAGGGAAGCCGGATAAAGGTATTGGTAGCTCCCACCAGGCGAAGGATCTCGATTTCGTCATGCCGGGCCAGGACGTTCAGCCGAATGACGTTGGAGATGATAAAGAAGGAGGCGAGAATCAAGATGGCCCCGAGAAAAAATCCTACTGCTCTTGACAGACGGCTGAGGGATTGCATCTTCCGGACCCAATCGCGGTTGAATTGGACATCCTCGACCGCGGGCAGCTGGCGGATATTTTCGATAAACGCGAGGATGTCCTCGGATTGAGCTGCGTCCTTTTCCAGTGTTGCCTCGACCGAGGCCGGGAAGGGATTCGTGTCGAGGTTACGGAGAATGTCCTCGAGCTCAGGAAAATTCCTCCGGAATCTTTCCAGGGCTTTCTCCCGGCTGACATATTCCACCCGGACAACGCTCGGGGAGGCGTGGAGAGATTTTTCTACCTGTTCGCGTTCAATCAGGGAGATTTCAGGTTTCAAGAAAAAAACGACAGTCATATTTTCTGAAAGCTGTTTGGCAAGAAACTGGAGGTTATTGGATAGGGAGAGGAAAACGCCGACGACAAGGAAAGAAAGCGAAATGATGGTGATAGACAGGAGGTTTCTTGACCTGTACTGCCATAAATTATTCAGGGTGTCGCGGAGAAAATAGCCTATTTTGTGGAGGATGGGAGGACTTCCTTTCCGATGATTTTTCCTCGAAGAAGAAACAAGATTCTATCGCCAAAATGGCGGATGAGCTCCTTGTCATGGCTGCAGATGAGGACTGTTGTTCCCTGTTTGTTGATCTCCTTGAAAACGCTGATGATTTCGAAGGCGAGCTCGGGGTCAAGGTTGCCCGTCGGCTCGTCAGCCAGGAGAATCTCGGGCGTGTTGACAACGGCGCGAGCAATAGCCACGCGCTGCTGTTCGCCATAGGAAAGGTGGGAAGGATAGTCCCACATTTTCTGCTGCAGGTTGACCAGGCGGAGAGCGTTGAAGACGCGGCGCCGAATCTCCTTGATGGGCAAACCGAAAAAGTGGAGAGCAATGGCCACGTTATCGAAAACTCTCTTGTGGAAGAGGAGTCGGAAATCTTGGAAGACAATACCCATCGAGCGCCGGAGCTTGTATATCTGGTGGTCGGGCAGGCGAAGGATGTTAACGCCATTGACAATAATTTGACCCCGCGTGGGGAGGATTTCGCGGAAGATGATTTTGAGCAGAGTGGTCTTACCTGAACCGCTGGGGCCGGTGACAAACCAAAACTCCCCCTTCTTGATGTGGAGGTTAATGTCCATGAGTGCCCATTGACCTGTCTCGTATTGCTTGGAAATGTGATAGAGCTCGATCATCTTGCTTGGCCTAACTTTTTCCGGCTCAACTGCCCATTAGAGAAAATCTTGCCCTCTTTTTTGGTGCTTCACGCTGCGAAAGCGAATGGATTATAGCACATCAGGAAGGGGGGGCAAAGGGGAAGGAGTTTAACGGGAGAAGAGGAACATAAACCAGCCGAAGGCCAGAGCTACCAAGACCATGAGAATGAACAAAGACAGGCCGTATCGTATCTGGCTTTTTCGGTCCTCCCGGCGGAGGAGAGCCAGGACCACAGAAACAAAAAAAGAATAGAGAACCATGGACAAAAGGTGGCTCTCCAAAATCATTTCTTCTTCCCCCTGGCGATGTCGAAGGCATCGAGGGCGATAAGATAATTGAGAAGTCCTGCGCCGGCCACATAAGCTGTCCCGAATTCAAAGGTGGACCGTTCCAAAGCCCCCTGCCCGAAAGCGAGGAGGCGGCTCAACACATAAATTAAAAGGTTACCCAGGTCCGCCAGAAAGGCGAGCAGGGCAAGCGGATTTTCTTTCTTGAAAAGGTTGAAGAAAACCTCCCCAAGATTGTCAGGCTTTTTGAGGTAAAGGGGATAGATTTTTCCGCCCATAGCCAGGCCCAAGCCAGTCATGGCCAGGATAGCGAGGAGAAAGATAGCGCCCCGCCAGTATTTTTTCTGCGTCAGGTGACCGAGGCCCGGGACAAGCCAGCCAGCCAGGAAAAAAGCGAAAGATTTCATTGCTTCAGGTTTAGACATATTAAACGAAACAAGCGGGCAAATCAAGCTTACGAGTTGCGATAATGGGGAAAAAACCGATGGGTCGGGAAAATCTCGCTCCTCGCTCGCCTCTTGCCAGGCCGGGAGGAACCATGCCCGCTTGCAGCTCATCCGGACTTCTCGCCGCCCCTCCCTTGCCCTGTTGCCCCACTTGGTTACAGCGGCTTCAGGCCGGCATCCAGGCTGCAGTCCCCTGAAGGCTTGCTCTTTCTGGTGGCAGTTGAGAAAGCATCATCCACCTGAGTAAAATGGAAGAATGCCGGAGCTTCCCGAAGTCGAAACGGTCGTCCGCTCGCTGGGGCCCCGGCTTATCGGCCAGAGAATAGAATCCGTTCGCGTCCTCTTCCGTCCTCTCCTTCGACAGAGCCATCCTCTTGCCCTCCAAGCATTGAAAGGTGCCCGTATCCTGGGTTTGCGCCGCCGGGGCAAGATGGTCCTTCTCGACGCGACAAACGGGCTTTCGCTGCTTCTCCATCTCAAGATGACAGGTCGGCTCCTGTTGTGTCCGAAGGAAAAAACTCTCGGCAAGCACACTCGCCTGATCATTGCCCTTGGCGATGAGGAGGAGCTTCGGTTTGAAGATTCTCGAAAATTCGGGTTTGTTCGGCTCATCAAGACAGAGAAGGCAGAAGAGGCGGCAGAACTCAAGAGCCTTGGCCCCGAACCTTTAGAGCTTGGAATGAAGCGCTTCTGCGAGCTCCTTCATCACCGGCGGGGTCGACTCAAGAGCCTCCTCATCAACCAGAGTTTTCTGGCCGGAATTGGCAACATTTACGCCGATGAAATCTGTTTTGAGGCGAGGCTTCATCCCTCTACGGAGGTCTCCCGATTGGGGCATAGGGAGAAAAGAAGGCTCTGGTCCGCCATTCGAACTGTCCTCACCAATGCTGTCGCCGCCCGGGGAACATCCATTCGGGATTTTCGGGATGGGGAGGGCAGGGAGGGGGGCTTCCAGGCGTTCCTTCGCGTTTATGGCCAAGAAGGGGAGGCCTGTTTCTTTTGTGGCGCCAGGATCAAGAGGCTGCGATTGGCCGGCCGGAGCACCCATTTCTGTCCGCGCTGCCAGCGAAAAGGCCGCTCCTCTGTTTCTTCTTAGGAAGCTCTAGAACATCGTCTCTGCTATCGTTAGAAATGAACGCTATGGGGGGACCCCGAACCACACCACCCCTCGGGTGCACTCGCTATCGTGATAATTTGTTACAAGATGAAGCACTTTCGCTTGATGATAATTCTCTATCGGCAAATCAGGGGCGATAATCGTTGTTGACATGGGGAGTGGCTCTATTATAAGGTTTAGTTCTTGCTTGCTGAGATGCATGGGTTTTTTCGGTAATGGCGCGGGCAGAGCAATGAATTTGCGGGAGAGGAGAGAGAATGGATTTTTCGAGTTTTCGTGATGTTATTGAGTTTGCCATCCAAAGGGAAGAAGAAGCGGCCCGCACTTACGGCCGTCTTCTCAAGATGGCTAAGGACCCTTCGGCCCGGCGGCTGCTCGAGGACCTGAGGCAGGATGAGAGAAACCATAAAAAAATCCTCCTCGGAGTAACCAAAGTCAAAATCGACGCCGCGGCCAGTAAAGACGTCCGGGATTTGAAGATGAGCGACTATCTCGTAGCTGAACCCCTCACGCCGGAGATGAACTTCCAGGATATCCTTATTTTTGCTGCCAAGAAGGAAAAGAAAGCCGTCGACCTTTACCAAGAGTTGGCCAAAAAGGCTAAGACAAATGAACAGAAAAGGCTCTTTGAGTTTTTGGTCAAGCAGGAGAAATCCCATAAGCTTCGTCTGGAGATTGAGTACGAAAAGCACGTTCTCTGGGAAGATTGAACCCTTCGCCAGCGGCTATCCCGGTCATCGAACATACATCCGGAGAAAGGAGAACGCCTCATGGACAAATGGGAATGCACAGCCTGTGGGTACATTTACGACCCGGAAAAGGGCGACCCGGAAAACGGCATCAGGCCGGGCACGCCGTTTGAGAGTCTGCCTGAAGATTGGGTTTGTCCCCAGTGCGGTGTGGGTAAGGAATTTTTTCAAAAGGTGGGCTGAGCCCAGGAGGGGGTGGGGATGAAAGTCATTGTCATCGGTAATGGTTTAGCCGGGACCATCGCCGCCAAAACGCTGCGGGAGCTGGATTCAGGGGTAGAAATCCATATCTTCGCTGAAGAGAAATACCCCTACTACCCCCGGCCCAACTTGATTGAGTTTATGGCCGGAAGACTTCCCTATGACCGTCTTTTTGCTTTCTCTAATGATTGGCACATTCGGCAGAATATCCATATCCACCTGGAAAAGCCCGTCACTCGCATTTTTTCTGAGCGCCACCAGATCGAAACTGCTGATGGCCGAAAGGAAGATTATGATGCCCTCCTCATCGCCAACGGAGCTTCTTCCTTTGTCCCGCCCATTGAGGGGGCTGATAAGCGCGGCGTTTTCACGCTGAGGACGCTGGATGATGCGCAGGCCATTCTTGAGTATCTGAAGGACCATCCGAGGGTTGGTATCATCGGGGGCGGACTCCTCGGGCTGGAGATTGGCCGAGCCCTTAGCTCGCGAGGGGCGGAGGTCGAGGTGGTCGAATTTTTTGACCGCCTTCTTCCACGCCAGCTCGATTCAGAGGGAGCTTCTCTTCTCAAGAAGCAGGTCGAAGGATTAGGGATTCGCGTGCGGCTTGGGGTGGCGACGGAGGAAATCTTCGGTCAGGCCGAAGTGGCCGGCCTCAGGTTCAAAGGAGGGGAGGAGATGGCCATCGATATGGCCATTGTCGCTGCCGGTGTGAGGCCGAACCTTGCTCTTCACAAGGAAGCTGGACTTCAAACCGATAAGGGCTTGCTCGTCGATGACTATCTCCGGACCAACTTGCCGGCCATTTTTGGGGCTGGCGACTGCATCCAGCACCAGGGGAAAATCTACGGAATCATTCCCGCCGCTTTTGATCAGGCACGGACTGTGGCTTACAACATTCTCGGCCAACCGAAGAAATACGAAGGCTCTATCCCTTCCAACACCCTTAAGGTCATCGGGCTCTACGTTACCTCGGTTGGACTCGTTAACCCAGAGGGCCCTGGCTACCAAGAAGTGAGGAAGATGAAGGAAGAAGAGGGGGTTTACAAGAAAATTGTCCTCAAAGACGGAGCGCTTGTTGGCGCTATCTGGATGGGAACAAAGAAAGGAGTTAACGAAATCATCTCCGCTGTAACGAGCAAGAAGAATGTCAAACGCTGGGTTGACGCGCTGCTCGAGGATAGCTTCGATTTTTCCCTCTTATGAAAGGAAAGAGAATTCCTCTCGTTCTTGGGACGTTCTTGGCGCTTCTTGCCGGGACGGCGTTCGGCCAGTTCAAAGCCAGTGGCTATCTGGCCTTTCAGTTTGAAAAAGGCGACAGCGAGAGCGCTTTTCCCGACGGGACGTTTCGGGACACTCAAGCCGGGCTCATCGTTACGGGCCAGACGGGAAACTTCTTTTTCTATAACCTTGAGGCAAGGCTCAGGAGCGAAGCCCAAGCGGTGATCGAGGAAGCCTGGGTGGCGCTTCAGCCGTCGGACGCTTTCAGCCTTAGGATGGGGCTCTATCTCGTCCCCTTCGGGAAATACAATCGGTCCCACAGGCCGCATGAAACGCTCTTTATCCAGACGCCGCTCCATCTCGAGGCTCTCTATCCGGCGAGTTGGCGGGATATCGGGCTTTTTGTTGAAGGCCGAGTTGGCGTCCTTAATTATTCTGCCTATCTGGGAAATGGTCTTGGCGAAGCTGCCGAGCTCCGTGGCGGTCAGCAGTTCGAGGACAACAACGCCGATAAGGCGAGGGGTGGAAGGGCGAGCCTGTTCCTGAGCCAGTCCTTTGAAGTCGGGGTTTCCTATTATCGGGGAAAATATGATGAAGAGAACAGCCGCCGTTTGATTCTCCAGGGAGTGGATGTCAGCTGGAATGACGACCCCTTTCTCTTCTTGTATGAATATGGTAAAGCCTCAGCCGATAATCCCGGGGATTATCCTCGCGGGGTGACTGAGGGTCATTTTTTTCTTCTTTCTTTGAGAATCGGAAGTTTCACCCCCCTGGTAAGCTACCAGAAGCTCAGCCTCGATGATTCCTATCATGGTCCCGGGTTTGAACCCGGCGTAGGACCTGGCTCGGGCCTTTCAGCCCGACTGAGCCGCTGGGCTTGCGGCATTGCTTATACGCCGGCACCGGGACTTTTCTTCAAAATAGAGTATGATTTCAACCGCGAGACTGTAGGCTCTCTCCAGAACGATGCCTTTCTCGCCCAGGTGGCGCTTCGTTTTTGAGCTTGTCGAAGCCGTTGGGTTCTGATAAAATCAATGCTCTGCGATTCATTCCGCCCGGTCGGACTGCTACCCGGATGAAGTCCTGAGGAAGGATTCCTATGGCCAATGTCGTCGTCCTTGGCACCCAATGGGGAGACGAGGGCAAGGGCAAAGTTGTTGACCTCCTTACTCCTTCTTTCGATATCGTCGCCCGCTACCAGGGCGGCCATAATGCTGGGCATACCGTCTACCTGAATGGAAAAAAGCTCGTCCTCCATCTTATCCCTTCGGGCATTCTCCACCCTGGCACGACTTGTCTCATTGGCAATGGGGTGGCCTTTAGCCCGCCGGCTTTTCTTGAAGAAGTGACGACGCTCGAATCCCTTGGTATCCCTGTTAAGGGTCGTCTGCTCGTCAGCCGGCAGGCGCACTTGATCCTTCCTTATCATCCGCTCTTGGAAAAAATCGCCGAGGAGCAGCGGGGCGAAAAACGAATCGGGACAACCAGCCGTGGCATCGGTCCTTCCTACGAGGACAAAGTGGCGCGCTGGGGCATCCGGGTGGGAGATTTGCTTGATTTCGCCGTCTTTAAGGAAAAATTGGCTGCCAACGTGGCTCAAAAAAACATCCTCTTCCAGTCCCACGGGCTACCCGCTTTGGACGCGGAAGAAATCTTTAGGGAATTCACTCGTCTTGTGCCACGGTTGGAGGGATACATAGGAGATGTCTCCTTTTTCCTTGCCGAAAAGATGAAAGAGGGCAAAGCGGTCCTTTTTGAAGGGGCGCAGGGGGCCCTTCTGGATATCGACCACGGCACCTATCCCTTTGTCACCTCTTCCAACGCTACGGCCGGCGGGGTCTGCACCGGTCTGGGTATCGGCCCGACCAAGGTTGACGCGGTCCTTGGTGTGACCAAAGCTTATACGACCCGCGTCGGCGGTGGGCCATTCCCCACCGAGCTTGCGGATGAACGCGGCCGCTGTCTCTCCGAACGCGGCAACGAGTTCGGAGCGACGACAGGCCGGCCGAGGCGCTGCGGGTGGTTCGACGCCGTGGCCGTTTCCTATGCTTGCCGGGTCAACGGGGTCGAAAGGATTGCTCTGACCAAACCCGATGTGCTGGATGTGTTTGAGGAGATCTTCGTTTGCACGGCTTACCAGTACAGGGGTGAGAGACTTTCGTCTTTTCCCACGGACCCCTGGATTCTTGAGAAGGTAACTCCCGAGTATCGCCGGATGAAAGGATGGAAAAAGTCCCTCCACGGGCTGACCGACGTTGCCTCTCTTCCAGGTGCTTTCCTGGATTACGTCCACCTCATCGAGGACTTGATTGAAGCGAGGGTGGCGATCATCTCGACAGGCTTCGAGAGGAGGGAGACGATTCTCATCGACAGCGCTATCAAGGACCTCGTCGACATCGAGAAGGTCAGGGCAGGGATTATCTAATCGGTTGAGCCGAACAAAGGAGGCATGACAATGCGCCTTGGAGCCAAGACTAAACTGGAAGAATTACTAAAAAAATATCCCTTCCTCCTCGATTATCTTGTCGACCTATCGCCGAAGTTTTCCAAACTCAAGAATCCGATCTTGAGGAAGACCGTAGGCCGGGTGGCCACGCTCCATCAGGTGGCTGGCTTTGGCGACGTATCTTTTGAAGAATTGGTGGAAAGAATTCGGGCAGAGGTCCGGCGGGTGGTGGGCGATGAGCTTGAAATCGAGCCCGGCGAGGCTACTGCTGAGCCCCTCGCTAAACCTGTGTCCAGCCGGGAGACCCGGCTTGAGATTCTTAAAGATATCATCCGGGAACTTCATCGAGGCGGTAACCTCGAAGAGCTCAAGAAGCGGTTCGCCGAGCTCATCCGGGATGTCAGTCCGACGGAGATATCGGAGATGGAGCAGCAGCTCATTGAAGAAGGAATGCCGGAGGAAGAGGTTAAGCGGCTTTGCGATGTTCATGTCCAGGTTTTCAAAGAATCCCTGGAGGGCCAACCTCTCCCGTCATCGATTCCGGGACACCCTCTCCATACGATGATGGAAGAAAACCGCGCCCTGGAGAAGGTCTTGGCACGCTGGAATGAGCTTCTCCAGATTTTAGAAGCCAAGGGAGAGACAGGCATAAAGGAAAATGAGCAGGCGCTTCTCCGCGTCCTCAACGACTTAGCTCCAATCGAGAAACATTATTTAAAGAAAGAAAACCAGCTCTTCCCGTTGCTCGAAGCTAAGGGAGTGAGCGGGCCATCGAAGGTCATGTGGGCCATTCACGATGATATCCGGGCTCGCCTTCGGCGAGTCCGCCAACTCGTCGACACGGGCAAGGCTGAGGAGCTCATTGCTCTTGGCAGGACTCTGAGCCAAATGATTTCTGACATGATTTACAAAGAGGAAAAAATTCTCTTTCCCATGAGCCTCGAAACCCTCGATGAAAGAGACTGGGCCAGAGTCAAGAAGGGCGAGGAGGAAGTTGGCTATGCCTGGGTCGAGCCGGGCAAGGAATGGCAGCCAGGCGTTGCTGTTGAGAAGCTGCCACCCGTGCCAGGATATGGGCGGCCAAAGAGCGAGATTGAGCTCGACACTGGCTCGCTCGACGTCGAGACCATCAACCTTATCCTGAAGAACTTGCCCGTTGACTTGACTTTTGTTGACGCGGAGGATGTCGTCCGTTACTATTCAGCCTCCGAGGAGCGAATTTTCCCGCGGAGCCCGGCTATTATTGGCCGGAAGGTCCAGAATTGCCATCCGCCCGCCAGTATCCATATCGTCAACCGCATCCTCCAGGCATTCAAGGAGGGCCGGCGGGATGTTGCCGAATTCTGGATCGAAAGTAAGGGAAAGTTTATCTATATTCGGTATTTCGCCCTTCGGGATAAGGACGGCGGTTATCGCGGCTGCCTCGAGGTCAGCCAGGATGTCACGTCCATTCGCGGCCTTCAAGGGGAGAAGCGCCTCCTCGACTGGCAGGACTAGTAGTGTGAATGCAGGACAGGGTCTCTGGCTGATATTTAAAATATGCATTATATAGGCAATTATTAATAGTGATAGTATAATTGATTAGGTTTATGGAAAAGGAATGAGATATCAGCGGGTAATTTTGTACGTCTTTTTTTTGATATCCATAGCGAGAACCGCCTCGTCTGAAAAGGATATCAAAGATCTCCCAGAAAAATACAGGAAATGGCTCGAGGAAGATGTGGTTTATATCATCTCTCCTCGAGAAAAAGAAGTTTTCCTCGCCCTTGATAATGACAGAGACCGAGATCTCTTTATTCAGGCATTTTGGAAGCAGCGAGATCCCGTTCCTTTAACGGACATCAATGAATTTAAAGAAGAACACTATCGGCGCATTGAGTATGCAAATAAGAACTTTGGAAGGCTATCGACTGCTCCTGGCTGGAAAACGGATAGGGGGAGAGTCTATATTACATTAGGTCCGCCTGTATCTATTCAGAGATTTGAAGAATCTTCCTTTGCTTACCCAGTCCTCGTTTGGAATTACCAAGGAATGTCAGTTTTTGGCCTTCCGGATTCATTCAATATCGTGTTTTTCAGGAAATACGGATTGGGCGATTATCGCATTTATCACCCTGTTATGGATGGTCCCCAAAGCTTACTTACTGCGGTTGGAATTGATCAAACAGATCCTTCTCAGGCTTATCAAGTCCTTTATGCGCAGGCGCCTGAACTGGCTCAACTTTCCATTAATTTAATTCCAGGTGAGCCTCTTTCGGAAGACATGCCATCGCTAAGGTCAGAACAATTATTGTCCGATATCAATTTGGCTCCTTTCAAGTCAGTTAAGGAGGAATATGCCCTTAAGTTTTTTCAATATAAAGGAACTGTTGATGTTGATTATTCTGTCAACTATGTAGGAAATGACTCTGTTGTCCAAGTTATTAGAGATGAATCTGAGATTTTCTTCATCCATTACCTCATTGAGATGGACAGGTTCTCGGTTCAAGTTCAGGATAATAAACTCATTACAAAGTTGATTGTCAACGGGAAAGTATCAGATGGCGATGGTCGAACAATTTTTCAGTATGAAAGAGCTATTCCGATTGAGCTCGACCAAGCACAAGCCAAGGAGATTAGAGGGCAAAAATACTCTCTGGCAGATATATTTCCTATTATTGAGGGTAACTATGTACTCAACATCTTGGTTAAAAACGAAGCTTCCAAAGAATTTACATCTATTGAGAGGAGCATTAATATCCCAGAGCCTAACTCATTGCAGATGAGTGCGTTGCTCTTAGCTTATAAGGTAGAAGGAGATCTGTCAGACAAAGCAAAGGCGTTCAAGATTGGAAGTTATCAACTCTTTCCAACTGCAAGTCATGTCTTTGGCAAGGCTGACAACTTAATCATTTTCTTTCAGATATTTAACCTTACGAATGAACTAAGAGAAAGGGGAACTTTGAGAATCAACATCGAAGACGATGATAAGGTTCTCAAAATCCTGCGGAAGAAAATAGATGAAAATCACGGCAAGAATTTCTTTTTGGAGGAATTTTCTCTGAGCGATGTGCCGCCAGGCTATTACAAAATTAAGGCAAGTCTTTTAGGGGAGTATGATAGAGAAATTGCTTCCGAAGAAAGCCACTTTTCGGTATCTCAGTTTTCAACTTTGCCGCGGCCATGGGTTAGTTACAGCGTTCATGCTTCTCTCAATAGTCCCGTTTATTATTCTATGTTAGCGGATCAGTTATTTAAGAAGGGGGAAAAAGATAGAGCTAAATTGATAGCTGAAAAGGCATATCAGCTGAATCCAGAATCTATCAGTCTTGCTATGAATTTCGGCCGAATTCTTTTTAGTCTTAAGGAATATAAATCTGTCATCAATGTACTGACTCCTTTTCTTCTCAGAAATCATTACGAAACGCTCGAATTGCTGGCCAGGTCTTGCCATGCTCTGGGCGATTTGAATAGAGCTATATCTTATTATAATGAATACCTTTCTCACTACGGAGCGAATTTTTATATACTTAATTTCTTGGGGGAGTGCTATTACCGTGTGGAGAATATGCAGGGGGCTTTAAGGGCTTGGCAAAAGTCTCTTGAGGTAAATCCGGACCAAGAAGAGATTAAAAAGATGGTGGATATGCTGAAGAAGAGAAAATAGGAATTTATGCTCTATTGGTGAGGTTATGAAATGGAAATAAGGAAGGTTCAAAGAATTGAATTGCGGAAAGATGCTATGGTGAAATATGGAGTTCTTTCCTTGTTGGCTTTGGCGTTATTTGTCGCAAATCTAGACGCTCAACTGGGGCTCGGTGACGGCAGGATCAAAGGGATGATTTACGATGAATCAGGCCAGCCGATACCTGACGCCCAGATAGAGGTTATGAATCTTACTTATGAGACGAAATTCGTGAGCGCTTCAGATAAAAAGGGACGCTGGGCGATTAGCGGATTGGCCTCAGGTTGGTACAGAGTTACCGTAAAAAAATCAGGCTATCAAGACGCAACAGTAGAATTTCAGCTGAGCCTTATTGGCCAGAAGGTTCACACACTGGATGTGACTTTGCACAAGGAGGGTGAAATACTCATGCAAAACACGGCTGGGCAAAAGCCTCCTGCCCATGCCGTGCTTCTTAGCGAAGGTATCGAGCTTTACAATCAGAATCGATATCAGGACGCACTCGATAAATTTGAAAGATTTATCAAAGAACAGCCTGAAATTTACCAGGTTTATATAAA
>CAYUKK010000155.1:0-4085 GCA_964445305.1 uncultured Eubacteriales bacterium | reverse complement strand
CCCGAATTCCTCCGCGAGGGCTCAGCCGTCTCCGATTTTCTCAACCCCGACCGGATCATCATCGGTGTCGAGACGACAAAGGCAAGGGATATCCTCCTCGAGATCTACCGCCAGTACGCCGACCGCATCGTCGTCACCAACATCGACACGGCCGAGCTGATCAAGCACGCCTCCAACTCCTTCCTGGCCCTCAAGATTTCCTACATCAACCTCATCTCCAATATTTGCGAGAAAACAGAGGCCAATATCGAGCAGGTTGCTGTTGGCATGGGACTTGACCCTCGCATCGGCCCGCGTTTCCTCAAAGCCGGCATCGGCTACGGCGGTTCCTGCTTTCCCAAGGATATCAAAGCCCTCGTTCGGATCGGGGAGGACCTTGGTGTGGACATGACCCTGCTCAAGGAAGCTGACAAAATCAACCTGAATCGCATCCGCGTTTTTCTGGATAAAGTCAAACAGGCCCTCTGGATTCTCAAGGACAAGAACATCGCTGTCCTGGGTTTAGCCTTTAAGCCTGAAACAGACGACATCCGCGAAGCGCCGAGCATCCGGGTGATTGGCGAGTTGCTCCGGGAGGGTGCCAGGTTAAGGCTCTATGACCCCCAGGCCATGGACAATATGAAAGACATCTATCCTGAAGAGCCGGGTCGCCTCACCTACGCCTCTTCGGCCTACGATGCCCTCGCCGATGCCCACGCTTTTCTTCTTCTTACCGAGTGGGAAGAATTCGCCCAGCTCGACCTTGCCTTGGTTAAGAGAATCATGGCCAACCCGATTATCGTCGATGGCCGGAATGTCTACGACCCAGAAAAGGTGCGAGCTCTCGGGTTTGAATACTATTCCATCGGCCGCCGGTAAGCCTGTTTATTATCGTCTCCAATTCTATTTTTTTAAGAGGGATGAGGACCTATTCTGATCTTATGTAAATGATGAAGCTGTCAGCAGCTTGGAAGTCGGCAGCGAAGACTGCATAATCATCCTCGTTCACGCTCTGCCAGAGGAAAGGAACTCGCTTCCCTTGCCGGGATATTTCGACAAGCTCTTTCCCCGCCCTTCTTTTTCCCGGCTCAAAAAAATCCCAGGGAATGAGGAGCCGGATTTTCGCGCGATGAGGAAAATTGCCGTTGGTGCGGAGGTGGATTTTCCTTTCTCTCCGGTCCAGGCGATACTCATAGGCAAGAAAAAGGTCGGCCGCTGGTAAGTAGAGGCGAACCGTCGCTTCGTCCTCGCCGAGACGGGGGGAGAGAATAAGGGATTTCTCCTCAAGTTTAAAGCCGAAATAGCCCTCGAAGAGAGCTCGGCCCAGGCTACCCGCACTCCCGGCATAATAATCGCTCCCCCGGCCCTCCCCGTCGCGGGTATCCCATTCGTAGAGACCGCCGTTGGCGATGTTCTTGCGGACGATGTCGAGGAGCTTCTGCCTGGCCAGGCGGCTGAAGCCGTGTTCGAACATGGCGCAGACAAGCCGGCCCCCGAACCAATCCCACTGCCCTCCGTTCTGGTACTCGTAGAGTTCGTCCATAGCCGGATGCTTGAAGAGCCCGGCCGGGTAGGGTGGCAGGAGACAGCCACTGATGGTCGAGACGCTAAAGGATTGCTGCCTTTCTAAGGCCTGGCGGATGATCCTGGCTGCTTTTTGAGCGCCGGCCAGGCCAGAGAGAATGGCTTGAGCGTTTCCTCCCATAGCGAAAATGTCGTCCTCATCGAAATCGTGCTCCCAGGCATCCAGGTGGCGGTGGACTCTGTAGAATCCTTTGTCTTCCTGCCACAGCCAGCGGTTGGTTGCCTCCTGAAGATGAGCCGCTCTTTCTCGCCAGCTCGAAGCTCTCCTCTTCTCGCCAGTGGCCTCGAGCATAGCGGCCAACTCGAGGCAGGCCTGGTAGGCCATGCTCTGGTCGTAAATATCGACGGTCCAGTGGGTTTTTTCGTCAACGTAAATGGCCCGTTGGTCGGGATCTTCTGTGTCGACATCGCCCCAGTCGGCTGTGTGCGCGCCCGTAACGAGGCCCAGCCGCTCATCCCATCGATTCTGGAAAACGAACGCCAGTGCCTTTTCGAGCCGGTCGACGATTTTCTCGCCGCTCATTTCTTTCCTCAGCCATTCCGGACCGACCAACAGAAAAAACTCGTAGGCTGCCTGGATGGCGCTTGTTTCCTGGTCCGTCTCAACGGTGTTTTTGTCCACTCGACCCTGGCTATCGACCCAGTCGAAAAGCGCACCGTCTTCTTGCTGTCGTGCCAGATGCTCCTCAAGCCAGGTAGAGATGAACGCTTCCGGGTAATAAAACTTAGAGGCCGGGATGATCGTGGCCGCATCACGCAGCCAGACCTGAGGATACCCTCCGCCGGCCGTGAACGCCCTTACCGTGCCGGTCTTCCCTTGAAATTCTGTTTCATTGTTTTTGAGCGTTATACGGATAAGCTTACGGAGAGTGTCGAGCTCGCCGATCGTTGACTTGAAGGCTGTACATTTCTGGAAGCTGAGGTCGGGCGGCGTCTTTTCCTCAGGCCAATCTCTTTTTCGGACGATGAAAGGCAGAAGGAGAGTTTTCGAACCGGAATCCTTGAACCAGGCGATGCCCTCACGGACAAGGTCAAATTCAACCAGGTATTCCCCTTCTACAAGCGGAGCTTTGACCGTGACTCCAGCCTCAACTTCCTCTTTTGGCCGCACCACCCGCGGCAATCTTGTCCTGGGGTTATCAAAGCGCAGGGTTTTGCCCTGCCCATCAAGAAGATGGTAAGAAAGGAAACAGGGAGTGCGCCCCTGTGACATCCATTCTCTTGTTCCCTTATTCTTAAGATAGAGTGTAACCTCAACCGTCTCCCCTTCGTAAGCCCGGACTTCTCCAGGCTTGAAACTGATTGCTGCTCTATACTCGGCTCTCTGGACGCAGGCCCATAAAAATGGGAAGGCCAGAGCAAGGACAAGCGAGGGATAGATTTTTCTTCTTTTTTCCATCAGCAGATGCGGGGGAGAAGTTCCGATGTCAGGGGCTCGAGTAGCCTCAGGCCTCCCGTGACCGTGCGCAGGAGGACTTCACCCGGTTTTCCGATTTTTTCTTCTACCCGACCGATGACCACCGCCCGCCGGCCCAGCGGATTTTTTCTTATGGCCTCCAGGACTTTCAGGCTGCTCGGGGAACGAACAATGAGCACCGCTCTTCCCTCGCACGCCAGGTAGAGAGGGTCAATGCCGAGGATGTCCGAGGCGGCCCGCACCGCCCGGCTTAAAGGGATAGCCTCCTCTTCGATGAGGAGGGGATAGGGAAGCTTTTCAGCCAGCTCGGAGAGAATTGTGGCCAGACCGCCCCGGGTTATATCCCGCATCCAGAGTGCCCCATTCTTCCAGAGGGGGAGAAGATAAGTGAGGGGTGCGCAGTCGCTCCGGACTCTGGCCTCAAAGCCAAAATCCTGTCGGGCCATCATGACAGCCAGGCTGTGCTCACCCAGGGTGCCGGTTACAAGCACCTTGTCGCCCGGACGGATGGTTTGAACGCGTGGCCTGGCAATAACCCGGCCAATGCCCGAGGTGTTAATGAAAATTTTGTCTGCCTGCCCCCGACGGACAACCTTAGTATCGCCGGTGGCCACAACAACCTTGGCCCGACGGGCAGCCTCGTGGATGGATTTTAGAATCCTCTCCAGGTCGGGGCAGGGGAGCCCCTCTTCAAGGATGAGACCAAGGGAGATGAACAAGGGTTCAGCGCCCGAGACAACGAGGTCATTGACCGTGCCGTTAACAGCCAGGGAACCGATATCGCCGCCAGGAAAGAAGATGGGATCGACGACATAGCTATCCGTCGTGAAAGCAATCTTCCCGGGGAGATGGGAGGAATCAGTCAGCTCACTAAGAAATGGATTGTTGAAAGCGGGGACAATGTGCCGGCTGAGAAACTCCCGCATCATCCTGCCCCCGCTCCCCAGCTCGAGGCTTATTCGAGTCAAGCTCTCTTTCTCTGCCATCTTAAGACCTTTGGCCATTCTCCATTCAACCCAAATTTGCCGATAGAGAATTGTCATCAAGCGAAAGTGCTTGATCTTGTAACAAATTATCACGATAGCGAGCGCACCCGAGGGGTGGC
>CAYUKK010000154.1:0-3067 GCA_964445305.1 uncultured Eubacteriales bacterium | reverse complement strand
AAACATAGGCCTGGAGGAAGACGAGGATTCCGACGAGCGAGGCCAGGACGAGGCTGTGGAAGAAGACATAGCGGAGGATCGCTCCTTCGTGGCCGTACCACCGGGTGGCTGTGCTGGCCACAACGATGCTCTGAGCGTCGATCATCTTTCCCATGACCCCTCCGGAGCTATTGGCGGCGGCCATGAGGACAGGGCTTATTCCGACTTGATTGGCCGTGATTTTCTGGAGGCTCCCGAAGAGGACGTTCGAGGAGGTGTCCGAGCCCGTCAGGGCCACGCCCAACCAGCCAAGCATCGTTCCGAAAAAGGGATAGAGGAAGCCGGTTCTGGCGAAAGCCAAACCGATGGTCGCATCAAGCCCTGAAAAGCGAGTGACATAACCAAGCGAAAGCATGGCCGCCACCGTGAGCAAGGAGAAGCGCACGCGTTTAAGGGTACTCAGCCACAACCGGCTTGCTTCTCGCCAGCGGACTCCCATGGCTATTCCGGAGAGCAGAGCAGCAAGGAAGATCGCTGTTCCCGTGAAAGACAACCAGTTGAAAGTGTAGATGGCCGGTTCAGCTTCCGGGGAGGCGACGACGGGAGGGGTGCGGTAAATCAGACCATGGACACCGGGGACAGGAATTCTGAAGCTGGAGATGCTGTCGAGCCAATTCTTGACCTGGGGGATGCCCCAGAGAAACACGGTTACACTCAGGATAGCCCACGGCAGCCAGGCCTCAAAGATTTGTCGGCGGGTGAGGGAAATCGGAAAGCCCTCCCCGTCTCCTTTGACTTCTTTTTTGCTGAGCTCACTGATGCGCTTGGGTTGCCATACCCGAAGAAAAGCGATAAGACCCAAAAGAGAAATGACAGAGCCCAGGATATCGACCAGCCAGGGTCCGTGGAAGTTGGAGACGAAGAATTGAGGAATGGCAAACAGTCCGCCGGCGACGAGGGCAGCCGGCCAGATTTCGAGTATACCTTTCCGACCGGCAAAAGCCCAGATGAGCCAGAAGGGGACGAGAATGGAAAAGAAAGGTAGCTGGCGACCGACCATGGCGCTCAACTTGAAGATGTCGAGGCCCGTTACGCCGGCCAGGGCGATGATGGGAGTGCCCAGAGCGCCAAAAGCGACGGGAGCCGTGTTGGCGAGGAGAGAGAGGCCGGAAGCGGCAAGGGGTGTAAAACCAAGGCCAATCAGGATGGCGGCGGTGACGGCGACAGGCGTTCCGAACCCGGCTGCGCCTTCGAAGAATGCGCCGAAAGAGAAAGCGATGAGGAGAAGCAGGAGCCGGCTATCGCGGGTGATGCTGGCCAGACTCTGTTGGAGAATGTTGAAGTAACCTCGGGAGTCGGTCAGGTTGTAGAGGAAAATGACGTTGAGGATAATCCAGCCGATCGGGAATAAGCCGAAGAGGGCTCCATAGAGAGCGACAGCCAAGCACTTGGAGAGCGGCATTCTGAATACAGAAAGCACTATGATGAAGGCAGAGGCAAGGCCGAGGAGGGCAGCTTGATGAGCTTTGATGCGGAAGAAGGCAAGCGAGCCGAGAAGGACGATGACGGGAAGGGAAGCCAGGAGAGCCGAAACAAGCCAGTTGCCAGTGGGGTCATAAGCCTGATACCAGGGCATGAGATGGCCTCGTCGTCAGTGTCGATGAAGTCGGCGGGTATTATATCGAATTTTAGTGGCTGAATTAAACTTTCTATGGGCCCGTTCCTTCTCCGCGGCTTCCAACCAGGTTTGACGAAGGAGGAGGAATGCCTTAAGATGGGAAAGCTGACTCCCATGGCCAGGCGTAATCTGAAGGCAGAAGCCAATGTTTGACCAGCTTTCGAGCCGCCTCCAGAAGGTGATGAAGTTCCTCCGCGGCGAGGGCAAAATCACCGCCAAGAACATGGCCGAAGCGCTGCGCATGATTCGCCTCGCCCTGCTCGAGGCGGACGTCAACTACCGCGTGGTCAAGGAGCTCATCGAACGGATTCAAGTCAAAGCTCTTGGCCAGGAAGTCTTGGATAGCCTCACTCCCGCCCAACAGGTTATCAAAATTGTTCGGGACGAGCTCACGGCCGTCCTCGGCCAGGAAGCGAAGCCTCTCCGTTTTTCCAGCCGCCCGCCCACGGTTCTGATGCTCGTCGGACTTCAGGGTTCGGGGAAAACGACCTCGTGCGGCAAGCTGGCCCGATGGGCCTCGACTCTCCACAAGAACCCGCTTCTCGTCTCCTTTGACCTGAAAAGGCCGGCCGCTCAGGAGCAGCTCAAAATGATTGCCGGCCAGCTTCACCTCCCCTTCTATGAGATGACGAAAGAACAGATGTCCTCGCCCGAAAACGCACTGCGCGAGCTTCTCTCTTTTGGCCGGAACAGGGGCTACGACCCTCTCATTGTCGATACAGCCGGAAGGCTCCATATCGATAACGAGCTCATGATGGAGCTCCGCCTGGTCAAGGACCTCCTTCAGCCAACAGAAGTGATTTATGTCGGTGACGCGATGACGGGTCAGGATGCAGTCCGGTCAGCTCAGGCATTCGAAGAGAAAATTGGCCTCACTTCCATCATCCTGACCAAGCTCGACGGCGATGCTCGAGGAGGCGCGGCTCTGTCCATTGTCTCGGTCACGGGAAAGCCGATCCGCTTTGTCGGGACGGGGGAAAAGTTTGACCAGCTCGAGGTTTTCCATCCCGACCGCATGGCCGCCCGCATTCTGGGCATGGGGGATATCCTCAGCCTGATCGAGAAGGCCGAGGAGGAGACGGACCTCAAGGAGGCCGAGGAGATGGCCAGGCGATTGGCCCGCGAGGAATTTACCCTCGAGGATTTCCGCAAACAGCTGCGTCAGATAAGAAAGATGGGCTCCCTCTCCGGCCTTCTCAAATACCTGCCCACCGGTGGGGTCTTCAAGAACGTTACGGCCTCGGAGATGGATGACCGCCGTCTCGTCCATTTCGAGGCCATCATCAATTCGATGACGCCGCGGGAGCGGGAAGACCCCCGCATCATCGACGGCCGCCGCCGGGCTCGCATTGCCCGGGGAAGTGGTCGGCCGGTCCATGAGGTCAACCAGCTCCTCAAGCAGTTTCTTGA
>CAYUKK010000153.1:0-4387 GCA_964445305.1 uncultured Eubacteriales bacterium | reverse complement strand
AGGGGGAAGAAGGAGAGCCCGGACCTCATAGCCCATCGACTCGAGCAAACGGGACATTTGCTTGAGCCCCGGAGCGTTTGTCCGCTCGGATTGGCCGATGAAGGCGACCTCGCCGGCCAAGACCACATCTCCCCCTTCGGCGGTTCCGGGAGCCCGGATGGAGCCAGCGCAGGGAATGCCGAGAGAATCGAGCGCTTCGGCCATCCAGTCTTCCTCCCCTCGCCGGGTGCGGAGGCCCATCCTCAGCTTGATGTAACCTCGCGGTGTGACCAGGCTTGTGTCCCGCGTGAAAACGCAGTTCGGGTGCCCGGCCAGCTCGTCGAGGCGAATGACCTCGGCACCGAACTGACGAAGGAGAGCGCAGAGACGGCGATGTTGAGCCAGAGCTCTTTCTTTCTGGGCGACCTCTCCTATGTTATGGGCTTCAGGGTCATCAACACGGAAATATTCTGTCTTCGGCGGCGAGACAATCACACGTCGTAACCTGTCGCTTTCATTTCGGACCATAGCTTCCTCCGGCGCAAACCTCTCTGTAAGTTAGCAAATCTTCGGGTCTACGTAAACTCTCAAGATTCTATCCCGAAAATCTCCCCGCGTGGGAATTACTTCGCGAGCAGAAAAGCGAGGGGTCAAGAACGGAGAAGCGTCCGGTTTATTCGTTTTGCGGAACTGGCTCCTCCTCGATGCGAAGACGGTGGGCAAGCTCTTGAAGAATCTTCAGGCCGTCGGATGCCTCAACACGTAGGATAAAAACCTCTCGGCCCCGCACAACGGCCAAGGCTGCCCTGGAACCCTCTTCGTTGGCCACTCCGGCCGCAGACTTTCCTCCGGCCGTGACAAAGCTCAGCTTCTTCCCGCCTCGAATGAGCGTTTCCAGCTTTCGCAGGGCTTCTCGTTTTGCGTCCTGCCAAGGATAAACTTCGTGCTGGTCAAGGGAAATCGACGCTCCAGCGGGACCTTCCATGGCGACGAGGGTGCTCTCGGGCCAGACGGCATTGAGCTGGGCAAAACGGAAGGCATCGGGTTTTTCGAGTTCGACCCCCAGCCAGGGGTTGCGGTAGCAATTTCCTTCGATCGTGTAACTCTCCGCTCCTACCGGCACCTTCCATGTTTTCCCGCCAACATCGTATTCCAGGATCTCGATATCGACTTGGCCGAAAAGCTGCTGGCCGCCGCCGAGGGCAAGCTCGACCGGCCCGGCCGCGAGGGAGGAAGAAAGGACGGCAATCCGCGCGGCGTCGGCTGGGCCTTCATTGACGATGGCCGCGTCGAGGGGAATCCATTCCTCACCGGCGAGGATTTCTGTCCAGGCATGTCCGCCGAACATCCCCAGTGCATAGACATAGCCGAAAACGATTCGGGCCGGAATGCCCGCGGCCCGGGCGAGGGTGGCCAGGAAAGTGGCGAAGCCAAGGCAAGTCCCACGACGGTCCTTAAGAATCTCGGAAGCGGGCGCGAGGACAAGACCGAGGTCAAAAGTAAGGTTTTCAGCTACCCACCTCTCGAGCCTCAGGGCTGCCTTGAAGGCGTCCTTTTCCCGAACGACAAGATGACGAGCCAAGCGCTGGATGTCCGGGTCGTCTGATTGAAGATAGGCGTTGGGCTCCAGGAAGGGGCTGTTTTTTTCGGTTAAATGGACAGGGAAGGCAGTCCCATCGGGGAGGGGCGGCCGATGGATTTCTAAAATGAGTGTCCGAGCTGTTTTCTCGAGGACACTTTGGTGGGGACGGTCGAGCTCAGGCCACCCCAGATGAGGGTTCCGATGAACCAGCCTGACCTTCAGCCTCTCGAGTGGCCTATTCCTTGGTAGCCGAATATTGGACCGGACAATTGACCTCTCGAACATCTCGACGGCCAAGTCTCCTTTCGAGACGGAAGCAAGAGCGCTCGCCCTTTCGGCGAGCATGACCTCGATGAGCCCGAAAGGCCCTGCCTCTTCCTGTTTGAGGAGCGTGCCTTTCTCATCAAGCCAGAGCGTTCGTCGCGTCGGGAGCCCTTCCAGGCTTTCCTCTACTTTGAGTGTCTTGAGCCGGCGGCGAGCGATATCGAGCGTCTCTTCCCCTTTAAGGGTGCGTGTGAGCTTGGTGACGAGAGAAGCCTCCGCCACAAAGGTCTGGGTTGTGACCTCGTCGCCGATTTTTCTAAGATGGCTTTCTGACATCATCCGAATGCCCTCAGGACCGAAGAGTTCGCCCTCATAAGGGATGGACCTTGTGTGCGATTTGCCTCCAGCGCTGCTGCGGAGCTCAATCGTTCCTCCTCTGACACACGCCTCGGTCGAGGTAATCTGGTTGGTAAGTTTCATCTCCGACCGGGCAGCGAGGAGGTGGCCCCGAAAATCTTCCTCTGTCGAAAAAAAAGAAGAAAGCTCAACCCGGCTTCCCATCCGGTTAAGGACGAGTCTCATTTCTGTTTTCGTGACGATTTTCTCTGGGGTACCCTCTTTTTGGGCCGTGAGCTGGCAGCTGACCTCTCTGATATACCCGACGGGAACTTGTCCAATTTGGACGATATACCAGCGTTCTTCGCTGGATGGTGTCTCCTCAACCGAGGAGGCTTGGAGGCAACAAAGATTTGCGCCAGTGAGCCAGCATAGAAGCAAGAAGATGGCTATGGGTTTTCTTGTCTCTGAGGCTCCTGGCTTCTGAAAAAGACTTCTCATCGACAAGAATATGCTCAGAGCAGGACCCGGTGAGGTTATGCTCTAGCGAATCAAATAGAAGGAGCGCGGATAGCCGTCAACCCAGCGACATCCTTCTCGCGTAAACACAGCTTCGTCCTCCAGGCCGAAGGTTACCTTGGCGTTCTTCCACTCCGCAATTTCCCCTGTTACACTCAGCTCGATGGAATAAACGGTATCAGGATAAAGAGGGTGTTCTCCAGTTCCGGGAACAAATTCCTGTTTTTCGACCATGCCCAGGGTCATTCCCGACCCATGGCCATAAAAACCTATGGGATGGGAATAGATACGCGGCTGAAGACCCTCGGCTTGACCTTGCTTCAGCGCTGCCCGGAGAATTTCATTGCCTGGGCGGCCTTCTTTGAATTCAAGCATCAGGATTTCCTGAAGACGGTTGCCCCGACGCAAAAGCTCCCTCAACCCCGCCGGCGCATCCTCTTCTCCCAGGCGGCAGACGTAGGCCAGATGTTGCATGTCCGTGGCCAGGCCAAGGTACCGGAAGCCGATGTCGCAGTGAAGAACGTCCCCCCGACGAATGACTTTGTCCTTTTCGCCATAGCGACTGACGGCCTCGGGCGAGCGGATGATATCGATGGACGGATGAAACCAAGCTTCGAGTCCGAGGCTGTCTATCTTTTTTCGGATCCACCATTCGACTTCCTCGGCTGGCGTCACGTCGGGGATGATGACCTTATTGGAAAAAAACTCTCTAATAAGGTCATGACCGATGCCGACGACATGACGATAAAGACTGATTTCTTGGGGGCTGCGCGTTTCCAACCAGCCGACACAAACCTTTTCCGCTGAGGTAAGCTTTTGACTGTATTCCGGGCCAAGAGCCTGCTCCAATTTGGCCTTAAAAAAAGCTGCCAGTCCAAGGCCGTGGGAAAAGTCGTCAAAATAATCCCAGTGGGTTGCTGTGTTGACCCCGATATTCTTGGGGTTGTGTTTCTTGATATAATCGGCTACCGCTTCCAGCTGGCCATTGGCTCCCTTCTTCCGGTATGCGTCTGTGAAGATGTTCGTGTACATCGGCCCACAGGTTGATTGACCGTGCCAGTTGGCCGTCAATTTCTTGAATCCTTCCCTGGGGTCGTCATGAAAGAGGAGGATGGAAAGGCGGCGGGCATTCATGTTCGGCTGAGCGATCAATGTCCGGTAGACAGGGTCCTCGGCGTATTCAAAGCAGATGACTAGCCAGAGTTCGATGCCCTCGCGGCGCATGACCCGAGGCAGGATGTTATCCAGCCGCCAGGCGAGAATTTCGTTATAGATTTCAGCCTGCTTTTGAGGGGAAAGAATGTTGTCGATATCCCTGACCGACGACATTTCCCATTTGAGGTCGGAGCCCTGAAGCGGTAGATAGAGAGCGATCAAGGAGCCAAAAAGGAGGCCAAAAAGGCCGAATGCTTTTTTCCTCAGGATGCTGTTTACCTTCATCTCGTATCCTCTCCTTTCCGTGGGCGAATCAGCCACCGATTATATAAACAAAAGGGGGGTCTGGCAAGCGGCGGAAGATGACCCTGATTTGCCGATAGAAAATTATCATCAAGCGAAAGTGCTTCATCTTGTGGCAAATTATCACGATAGCGAGTGCACCCGAGGGGTGGCGTGGTTCGGGGGCCGACCTTACCCGAGACGCTGACCATTTTTCCCCTCCGGCCTGCTCGAAAGACGCCCACCTTTTCTCAGGCCCCCTTTGATTGT
>CAYUKK010000152.1:0-4455 GCA_964445305.1 uncultured Eubacteriales bacterium | reverse complement strand
ACCGGACTCGTCGGCTATTTCTATGGGCAATTTTGGGTTCATTCGCTAACCTTGACATCTTTTTAAGCTAAGCTTTACCATCTCGTTGAGAGTTTCACCAAGACCATGCTCGATATCGGAAAGAATCGCCAATTCCTGGAGCGGCTGTGGCGTCTGGAAAATGAAGAGAGGCCGGCGTTTCTCATCGGCTATCTCGGCCCTCGAGTGAAAGCGGGCCGCCCTCTCCATTCAGCGCTTTTCTCGACAGAAGGAGAGGATACGGTTCGTCAACGTCTCCTCAATCCGGATAAGTTTCTCCGAGCGCAGCTTGACGAAATCGAGGCTCAAGCCGCTTACAAAGGAGACTTCGTCCCTTCCCTCTGTCCCACTTTTGGGGTGATCAATATCCCTGCCGCTTTCGGCTGCGAGGTCGTATGGTGGGAAAATAACTTTCCTTCGGCGAAACCCCTGAACCTGGACTCTCCGGAAAAAATTTTCGACATCCAGATGCCAACATTGGCCGCAGGAGAAGTGAGTCGCATCCTGGATTACACCCGGTATTTCATTGCCCAGACGAGTGGCCGCATCCCCATCCGTTTGACGGACATTCAGGGACCCCTCGACTCAGCAGCGCTTATTATCGGCCACACCGAGTTTTTAGCGCTCATCAGAACCCATCCCGCTGCAGCCCACCATCTCCTCCAGAAGATCACGGATTTCACTATCGAGTTCGCCCGAGCGCAGCGAGAGGTCGTTCTTAAAGCTGGCGCCGAGTTTGTACCCAGCCTTTTTTCACCCTGGATGCCGGACGGATTTGGCATTTCTGTCTCGAACGATGCCTGCGTCATGATCTCGGCCGCCGACCACGATGAATACTCCGTCCCCTATCTCGACCAGATTTCGGACGCTTTCGGCGGAATTTACATCCATTCCTGCGGCAACTGGCTCCATCAGATGCCGAGCCTGGAGAAGGTACGGAACCTCCGCGGGCTTGAGTTTGGAGTCACCGAGACGCCGTTTGAGCCAGTGGCTGAAAAATTTGGCGGCCGCTTCGTCCTTGCCTGTCGGGTCGGTCTCAATCGCGATATCAAGTTTCGAGGAATGGCCGATTATGTGATGAGCCTTCTTCGCGCGAAAAAAACCAATCGGGGTCTTTTTGTCCACGTGGACATCACTAACGGGTTGATCGACGAGTCCTGGCCCGAAACCGACCCTGAAGAAATCTATTCACTTCTTTTAGAAGATGCCGGATAAATCGCGTCAAGTAACATTGGGAGAGAACAAGGAAGATGAGAAAACCTGAATCGTCCTCGGCGAGGCTGGAGGGCTTCGACCGGGTTGTACTCGCCAGCGGTTGGTGCATCGAGGACGACACCCTCATCCTTACCCTCCTCACCGAATCGACAAAGGTTGGCACAATCCATTTGCGCGCCGTCCATCCGCAAATTTGGCGGGTCACTTTTTTCCCGCCCGGTGTTCCCTCGATTCCAAAAGACCAGATCGTAGCCCGACGAGCGATTACGGCGCTATCCCTTCAAGTCGAAAAAACAGAAGACGGGCTGCGCGCCTTTGGGGCTGATCTCGTTCTCGAAATATCTTTCCGTCCGTGGAAGATTCGGTTCGTCGATTCAAGCGGCAAGGAGGTTTTCAGCGAAAGCCACGGGGATGTGGACGGGCTCGGCCGGCCCCAAGTTCCCGGCCTTGGCACCGTGGAAAATCAGGCCAAGGTGGTTCAAACCGTCACTTCCTTCCGACTCAACCCTGGCGAGTGTCTCTTCGGGCTGGGGGAAAAATTCACCCGACTCGACAAAAATGGCCAGCTCCTCGTCTCCTGGAACCAGGACGCCCTGGGCTCGACGAGCGAGCGATCCCATAAGAATATTCCATTCCTGTGGACCAACCGTGGCTACGGTCTGTTCGTCGACTCATCGGCTCGAATCACCTGGGAACTGGGGTCGGTATCCTGCCAGTCGGCGACGGTCATCGTCAGCGATCCTGTTTTGGATTATTACCTCCTCTATGGTCCTGCGCCGGCGAAAATTCTCGAACTCTACACGAGCCTGACGGGTCGAGCTCCCTTGCCGCCTAAATGGAGCTTCGGCTTGTGGATTTCCTCAGGCGGGAAGTACAGGACGCAGCCGGACATTGGCCGCCTTCTCCACGGCCTCGACGAGCATGAATTTCCAGCGGACGTTCTTCACATCGATACCTGGTGGATGCGCGAGCGCAAGTACTGCGACTTTCAGTGGAACAAGGAAACTTTCCCGCGCCCCGGGGCTCTCATCGACGCCATCCACCGCCGGCGCCTCAAGCTCTCCCTCTGGGAGCATCCCTACATCAGTATAGAGAGCGAACTCTTTCCCTTCGCTAAAGAGAGAGGCTATTTTGTCAGGCGGCCTGATGGCGAAGTCTACGTCATCAACTACGGGCTCTCGCTGGCTCCCCCTCCCAACGGCCGGGTGCGGATGGCGGGAGAGACAGATTCCTGGAATGCTCGCGTGGCCATCATCGACCTTACCAACCCAGAAGCCGCAGCCTGGTTCAAAGAGCTGCACCGGCCGCTCTTCCGCATGGGCGTCGATGTCTTCAAGACTGACTTCGGAGAAGATATCCCCGAGGATGCCGTCTTTTTCAACGGCCAGACGGGAGAAACGATGCACAACCTCTATCCCCTTCTCTACAACCGTTTGGTTTTCGAGGTGACTCAAGAGGAAAAGGGTTTTGGCGTCGTCTGGGCCAGGTCGGCTTTCGCGGGAAGTCAGCAATACCCTCTCGTCTGGTCCGGCGATCCAGCGGCGGATTTCCAGAGTCTGGCCTGCACCATCCGGGGCGGCCTCTCAGCCGGGATGTCAGGTCTCCCCTTCTGGTCGAACGATATCGGCGGCTACCGGGGGACGCCCGCCGCCGAGCTCTACGTGCGCTGGGCGCAGTTCGGGCTTTTCTGCTCCCACAGCCGAATGCACGGCGACAGCCCCCGCGAACCCTGGCACTTCGGGAAGGATGTTCTCAATATTGTCCGCCGTTTCGCTCAGCTTCGCTATGAGCTCTTTCCCTATATTTATAGCGCCTCCTACGAAGCCAGCCTGCGGGGAATGCCGGTCCTCCGTGCCCTTCCCCTTATTTATCCCGGCGACCCGAACGTGTATGACAAGGATTATCAATATTTGTTCGGGCCGTGGTTCCTCGTCGCCCCGGTCGTCGAAGCCGATGGCCTCAAGGACGTGTATCTCCCGGCCGGGACGTGGTTCGATTACTGGACGGGCAAAGCTCATCGGGGACCTCGAACGCTTCGATTGAAAGTGCCGCTCGATATCCTCCCCCTTTATGTTCGCGGCGGGGCAATCATTCCAAAAATGCAGGCTGCCTGGCGCATTCCCGAAGAAAGGATTGATCCCCTTCTTGTCGAGGTCTGGCCTGAAGGGACATCTTCCTATCCCTTTTATGAGGATGAAGGGTTGACCGAGTTTAAATGCCGTCGCGGTCGAAAAGAGCTCGATTTGGAATGGACGGGCCCTCTGCCGCGCCGCCAAATTTTTCATTTCATGGCTATCCCTGCGCCGAGGAAAGTCAGGCTCATGACTGAGCAAGAGCCCGATAAAACTCTTGAGCTTTGCGGGCTGGCGCTCGGTCGAAAATATGTCCTGGCGGTGCCCGAAGCGGCCAGGGGAAAACTCAAGCTCATTTTTTAACGAGCCGAAATGATTCTCCTCCAAGCGTCCAAGCCCCCCTTGTTGTCGGCCTCCTCGAATGGCACGAAGGACAAAATCCCCGGCGGCGGCAGGAGAACGTCGGGAGGCGGACAATTTTCGAAAGGGAATGTTGTCAAGTAATTTATTTGTGAAAAATCCCCGTTCTTTACCCAAATTCTACCGTTTTTTAATCATTCGATAACAACCCAAATTTGCCGATCAAAGCACCCGACGGGTCCTGTCGTTGTTCACCCCCGGCGCCCCCGAGCGGTCGATCTTGTCTATCATCAGTCAAGAAGATGGGTGGCATCAAACGCTCGGGTCGGCGGGGGCCCCCCGAACCACGCCACCCCTCGGGTGCACTCGCTATCGTGATAATTTGTTACAAGATCAAGCACTTTCGCTTGATGATAATTCTCTATGGGCAAATTTGGGTAACAATCATACCTTAATTTAATGGATAGATGTTCGAACTTCCCCCCTCCGTATAGTTGTCAATGAGATTAATAGATGCCGGGATGTGTTCGAGAAAGACGAGCACGTCTTTTTTCACAGGACAGCCGGCTGATCTTGTAGAATTCTCTCTTTAAGCAGAGGATGCAGGGAGTCAAAAGCGAGGACATCAACCTTCCCTTTCAGGATATCCTCCAGGTCTAATTTCAAGTTATCAAGTTCCAGGAGACTGGCTGTTTCCGGCATCTCAACGAGAATATCAATGTCACTGCTTTCGGTCGCATCTTGCCTTATAACAGACCCAAATAGCGAAGCTCTTTTTACGCCATATTTC
>CAYUKK010000151.1:0-13609 GCA_964445305.1 uncultured Eubacteriales bacterium | reverse complement strand
TCCTCCGTCGACCGGTTCTGTTTTATAAAGGGAAGAAACCCGGAGAACGGAAACACCCGCTGCCTCCAGAGCCCGGAGAGCTCGAGCCAGGTTTTTCCGCCGATGGCCCTCATTGCTTCCCAGGCTCAAGAAATACTTCATTCTGATTAGAAAATTATAACATTGCCCTTGAGCTAACTCCAAACGCGTCCATTATTCCCAAGCTTGCCGATAGAATCACCCGACGGGTCCTGTCGTGGTTCACCCCCGAACCATGCCACCCCTCGGGTGTCGGCCTATGGCCCTTATTTGGCATAATCCAAAGCCGTTTCGCCGCACATGAAATTCCCATCGGCGATTTTGGGATTATTCACACGCGCGGGAGTCAACAAGGGGGTCGGCGAAGATGCACGGGCTGAACCGGGGCAGGAGCCGCGGGTTATCCTATGAGCAATTTGTGGCTGGCCCAAAAATGGAGTTCGTTATCCTCCTCTGGTATAATGCGGGCATGGTGAACAAAATTGAGCGGTGGCGTCTCGAGGAGCTTTCCCTCCTCCTCGACCAGCTGGCCTCTGTTCTCCGCCAGGGATTCAACCCCGAATGGGCCAGCGTTTTCTCTCATTTTGGGGAGGAATCGCGCACCCTTCTTGCCATTAACCCCATCGACACGACCAAGCTCGGAAGGCTTGTCAAGAATATCCAAGCCTGCTTTTTGTCCCCGAGCTCATTCCCCTCGCTCCGCCTTAAGCCAGAAATCTCCAGCCAAGAAAATTTCCTGACCTTGGAATTCCTGAAAGTCAAGGCCCGGCTTTGCCTGGCGCTCGAAGAAATGGATGCTCGCCTGATCAACTACGTCCATTGAGAAGGGGAAAATTACGCTTTGAAGAGGCCAAACCTCTTAAAAACACGGAGCGCGGCCAAAGTCACCCACAGATGGTCCTCAAGCGTGGCCCTCTTGTTATCGCATTCCCAAAAGCCCTGGCTCGTCTGTTTCTTGATCAGCCAGTTGAGGCCCCTTTGGACCATCTCTCTCTCTGGCCCAAACCCGATTCTGGATAGGGCATCCAGGCTACTCAGAATATCCGTATTCCAGAAAGGATAGCAAATGGTCTCCCAGTCCGAGGGATAAGTTTTATCCCCGCACACTTCATCCTGGAAAAAACTCCCGATAATGAGCTCAGCCGCCTGACGCGCCTCTTTGCTCTCTCTCCAGGTGGGGGATTCGGCCATAGCTCTGACCATCATCCCCGTCACATGATAGGAGAATGGCTGGGTCTTAGGGGGTTTATAAGGCTGCCTGGATGGTGGCCTTTCCAGCTTAGAGGAGTTCTGATTGGCCAGGCCATGGCCAGGGTTGAAAAGAGCCCACCCGCCCTCCTTCTGTCTGTTAACCATGGCCCAGCGAAACCCTTTCTGAACGCGAGGGTCGCTATCGAGCCCGTAACGGCAAAGGATTTCCAGAACTAAAGCGTGAAAAGTGGGCGTGTGTTCATTGAGGACAGTACCGCGGAAATCCCCTTCTCTCGATTGGAGAGAGAAAAGAAAGTCAATTGCCCTCTGGATGCCTTCATCTTTAATCGTGCAGCCATAATCGTAAAGACGGAAGAGATTTCTTAACGTGTCCATCCGGTAAAGTGTTCTTTCCCAGTGCAACGGCGTGTCCGACCGCTTTTCCCACCAGCTTCCGTCGGGTTGCTGGGTTTCGAGAATTCTGACCCTGGCAGCGAACTTGCGCAGGTTCTTTGCTTCCCTGTCGAATGGGACTTCCAGAATGTCTTTCTTCAGCCAGAAAAGGATGGGCAGGCTGCCGCGGGCCAGTAAGAACTCAACTGATTTGCCCGTGTTGAGCTTCATGCGCTTTCTTGCCCCATCATCCTCGCTGCTGGCGGAGCAAAAAATGCCATCCGAGGGAGTTGGCGATTGAGGGGAGGAAAAGGGATGAACCCGACTACTGCATGTCCGAACATGTCGCCTGAATGAAGCCTTCTTATTTTATTCCAACGTTCCCATTATGTCAATTTCCCTTTTTTTCAAAACACGATGAAGGCGGAGGGCTGAGCGTTGATTTCGTGGCCCTATTTTATTAGGATAGGAATCCGTTCTTTTTACTCAATATCTCCCGGTGAGGAGGTTGTCGATGAAAGACCTGATTTTTCTCGATAATGCAGCGACTTCCTTTCCCAAACCTCCCCAAGTCTACGAATTTATGGACAGCTTCTACCGCAACTATGGCGTCAACCCGGGCCGTTCCGGCTATGACCTTTGCCTCGAAACAGGCTCGATGGTCGAGGCAACGAGGCGGATGCTGGCCAGGTTCTTCAACGGCCAGGACCCGAATCGAGTTTGCTTTTCATATAACTCGACGGATGCTCTAAATCTCATCATCTTTGGAATGCTCAGGGAAGGAGATCATGCCATCACCACAACCCTCGAGCACAATTCTGTACTCCGGCCCCTTTTCCATCTCTCCAAATGGGGTGGTGTCGAGGTGGATTATGTCGCCTTCGACAGCCGGGGATTTGTCGACCCCGACGATTTTCCTAAAAAATTCAAAAAGAACACACGCTTGGTCATCGTCAATCATGCCTCGAACGTTATCGGGACTGTCCAGCCCATCCGGGAAATTGGCCGTTTCTGTCGAGAGCGAGGGATTCCCTTCGCCGTCGATGTCTCCCAGTCAGCGGGCAAGATTCCCATCGACATGGAAGAGGATAACCTCGACGTCGTCGCTTTCACCGGTCACAAGTCTTTACTCGGCCCGACCGGCATTGGCGGGTTGTGCGTGAGAGAAGGCATCGAAATCCGTCATACCCGGGCCGGGGGGACGGGAGTGCGCTCGGCCCAGCGCACCCATCTCGAGGAGTACCCTTATCGCCTGGAGTACGGAACGCTGAACGTGCTTGGTATTGCCGGCTTGCAAGCCGGCCTCCAGTGGCTTGAAAAGAGGGGCCTCCACGCTATCCACGCCGAGGAGATGCGGCTGACGACTATGCTCCGCGACGGCCTCAAAGACGTCAGCGGGGTCACTCTCTATTGCCAGGAGGACCTCACTGGCCATATCTCGGTCTTTCTTTTCAACGTCGACGGACTCGAGGCCCTCAACACCTCGACCATCCTCGACGTCGATTACAACATTGCTTGCCGGTCTGGTCTCCACTGTGCTCCTCTTGTCCATGAGCAACTGGGCACAGACAAGATCGGCGGCGCAGTCCGGTTTGGCATCGGGCCCTTCAACACCGAAGAACAAATCCGCACGGCTATCCAAGCCGTCAAGGAAATTGCCACTCTGAAGCACAAGAAGACAGGTTAAGGGAGCTCAGGGGGTTACACGCAGCCATCAGGCTTGGGCAGGCCAGCCACCTTGCAGGCGCCCTTAGCCGGCCCAGAAGGGAAGAGCTCATAGATACGCTTCAGGGGAAACCCGGTCGTTTTGCAGACGCTCCTCACCATCGGGGCTATATTATTCTCAAGATAATACTGCCGGATATAACGGATGACGGACCAGTGCTCCTCGGTCAACTGGGAGATGCCCTCCTCTTCTCTGGCCAGGGCTCGGGCAACATCCTCGTTCCAGTCCTCAGGGTGGACGAGGAATCCTTCCTCGTTCATTTCGTAGGTCTTGCCGTCAATTTCAATTCGGGGCATCGTCTTTCCTCCTCGACACTAAGGAACTGTATTATACCATAACCAGTGACTGTGACCGTTCGGGCCCCGCGTTCCGAAATAGCCGGGATGGCCAGTGCGCTCGATGCATGGCCTGGTCCTTTTTCTGTGTCCGTTGTTTCGGTATGATAGAATATCTTGATACCAAACGGTAAGGAGGTTCTCATGAAGAAAGTGCTGAGCTGGCGTTTCCTTCTTGTTCTGATTTTTGTCCTTTTATCGGCTCTGACCTATTTTATTCATTATCTCATTTTCCGCGACACGCACCACATTTTTATCTATATGATCGGTGACATGGGCTTTCTTTTCCTCGATGTCCTGCTCGTTGTCCTCGTTATCGAGCGCCTTCTCAATCAGCGCGAAAAGCGGCTTCTCTTCCACAAGCTCAACATGGTCATTGGCACCTTTTTCAGCGAAGTGGGGCTTGACCTCATGCGGAGGTTTTTCCAGTTCATTCCCGACGCCAAAGAGCTGGCCGGCGAGCTCAAAATCAGCTCGAGCTGGACGCCCAGGGATTTTCAGAGAGCGGCGCAAAAGGCAGAGAATTTTTCCTATACACCCAGCGTCGATAGCTCTTCCCTTGTTGAGCTTCGTGATTTTCTGAGCTCCAAACGCGATTTCCTCCTCCGGCTCCTTGAAAACCCCATCCTCATCGAACACGACCGCTTTACCGACCTCCTCTGGGCTGTCTTCCACTTGGCCGAAGAGCTCGCCATCCGCAAAGATCAAATCTTAAGCCTCCCCCAGCCCGACCGGGAACATCTGGCAGGAGATTTGAAACGCGCCTACTCCATGCTCGCCCGAGAATGGATTCACTACACCGGTCACCTCCACCAAAGCTATCCTTTCCTTTTTTCCCTGGCGGCGCGGATCAACCCTTTCATTCCAGCTCCTTCGCCCATTATTCAGGCATAGACCCTGATTCTGACGCGGGGCCGTATTGTTCTTTTACCCAATCACGAATCGCGTCCCGGACTTTCCGGAAGAAGGCCAGTTTTTCTTCTTCTGACCCTTGAAATGAGCCAGGGTCGGGAAAGCTCTGGTGGACGAATTTTTTTCCGTAAGGAAAAAAGGGACAGCTTTCCTTAGCCTGGTCACAGACTGTCACAACCTCATCCACTTCCTGATGGATGAAGTCGGTGACATTTTTGGCCCTGTGCCCCGAAATATCAATACCCATCTCCCCCATGACCCGTAGGGTCAGCGGATGGACGGCCGTGGGCTCAGTGCCAGCGCTGAACGCCTCATAGCGATCACCATAGAAAGCCCGCAGGAACCCCTCAGCCATCTGGGAGCGGGCTGAATTATGGGTGCACAGGAACAATATTTTTTCTTTCTTTTTGCTTCGCCCATAATTGGCTCCTCTCATGCTTTATCGTCTCGATAGAGAGAGAGGGAGGAAGACGCTGAATTTCGACCCTTCGCCGAGCCGACTATCCACCTCGATCGTCCCGCCGTGGAGACCAACGATGTGCTTGACAATAGAAAGGCCTAAGCCTGACCCCCCGAGCTTCCGGGAGCGAGACTTATCGACAACATAAAACCTTTCGAAGATGCGCTGCTTATCTTCCTCAGCGAGGCCAATTCCGGTGTCCGCCACCTCGAGCATGAGATAATGGCCTTTTTTCGCCAGGGAGACCCGAACTTCTCCCCTTTCAGTATATTTGAAGGCATTATCGATGAGGTTAATCACCACCTGCTCTAAGAGGAAAGGGTCAGCCTCGATGGCCGGCAAATCGGGCTCAGCCTCGAAACGCAGGACAAGGTTTTTCTCCTGGGCTTTCGTCTCGAACAGTTTGAGCAAATGGGCGACCAGGGAGCCGACATCAACCGACTTCCTCTCCAGCTCTGTCGACGGCTCTTCGAGCCGGGAGAGAAGGAGCAGGTTGTCGAGAATCCGGACCAACCGGTCGGTGTGACGGAGAATCGTCTCCACATAAGTCCTCTGATTATCTCCCACCTCGCTGGCCAGCGTTTCAGCAAAACCCTTGATGGCCGTCAACGGCGTCCGCAGCTCATGGGAGATATTGAGGACGAGGTCTCTCTTCACTCTGGCAAGAGCCTGCATTTCGGTGACGTCAGTGAGGACAATGACCATTCGGTCCTGAGCTGGCAAGAAAGTGGCACTGCCGAAATAAGTTCTTTCTCCCAGGTTGATTTCCCCGGCGCAGCTTCCTTTCTCCTTCCGTAATCGCTCGACAAGCTCAGCAAAACCGGCTGCCCTGATCACCTGCCAATAAAAATTCTCTTCAAGGGTATCCTGGCCAAGAATTCTCCTCGCACTTGGGTTGCTCAGGACAATTTTCCCGGCTTTATCAAGAACAAGAAGAGCCTCGCGCATGGAGGTCAGGATACTATCCAGCTCCTCCTTCCGACTTCTTACATCAGCCAGGAGCGACCTCATTTGCTCGGTCATGGCGTTGAAGCTCGAGGCCACGTCCTTCCACTCATCCTTGAAGCGGAGGCTCATTTTCGTCTGAAGGTTACCAGCGCCCACCTCTCGAAAGGCGGTCGCCAGCTCCCGAAAGGGTCTCACCAGGCTCCGCGAAAAAACATAGGCGCCGAGAAGGCCGATCGCGACAATCATGGCCGTCGCCGTGACGATATCGCGCTTTGTCGAAGAAAGAAGGAGGTCGATTTCAGAAATGAACAGGCTGGCCCTGATCACTCCGATGATAGCCCCTTCTCTTTCGATAGGAATAGCGACATAGAGCATGTCCTCTTTGACGGTGCTGCTGTAGCGAAGAGCCTGACCACTCCGTCCCTGAAGGGCTTCAAAAATTTCGGGTCTGAAACGGTGATTCTCCATGACCGCCGGGTCCTCTTCGGAGTCGGCTAAAACTTTCCCGGTCCCGTCGACAACAGTTAGCCGGGTCCTGATTTCCCGTCCCTGATTCTTAACGAAACGGTCGAGTTCATCAAACTTCTCTCCCTCTAAATAAGAGAGTACTGTCGGTTGAAGGACCCGACCAAGATTCTCTAAGTCCCGGGCCAGGGTGCGAAGATAATGGGCGCGAATGGTTGGGAAGGAGAAGATAAGGAAAAAAAGTGCCAGCAGGATGAGAAGGACAACCGTCGTGGCGAAAACCTTGAGGAAAATCGACCCTTTCATAACTCCAGCTTGTAGCCAATGCCGCGGACATTCTTGATCAGAGCCGCCACGGCCGGACCTAACTTTTGCCGTAAGTTCCTGACATGGACATCTACCGTCCGGTCAACGACAATTTTCTCATGACCCCAGAGATGGTCAAGAATTTGCTCTCTCGTCAGGACGCGTCCGGATCGGGAGGCCAGGAGAGTCAAAATTTTAAACTCGGCTGGGGTCAGGTCCACCTTATTTCCCTCGACGATAACCTCGTGCCTTTCCAGGTCAATGATTAAAATTCCATTTATTTCAATCCGCTCCGTTTTTGTCTCGAATCTGGGTCGGCGGAGAACCGCCTTAACCCTGGCCACGAGCTCCTTGGGTGAGAAAGGTTTGGTGACATAATCATCGGCGCCCAACTCGAGGCCAACGACCCGGTCTGTCTCATCGCTCCGGGCGGTCACCATGATGACGGGAATCGAAGACCATTCTCTTTTCCCTTTGAGGAACTTGAAGAGGTCAAGGCCGTCGGCGTCGGGAAGCATGAGGTCGAGAAGGATGAGGTCGGGCAGGCGATTTTCCATGAACCTGAGGAGACTTTGCGAATCGAAGAAGCCGGCGACCTCGAAGCCGGCCTTCTTGAGGGAGGTTGAAATGAGCTCGATAATATCGGGCTCATCATCAACAACGGCGATGAGCTGGTGCACCTCCAACCTTCTTACCCTCCAATCCTCTGCTTCGCGCTCAGTTTCTTTCTCACTCCAGACCCAACGCAAAAGGCGAGGCTATTTCCCCTCTGGGGAAAGGGACGCCAGCTTGATCTCAAGCTCCCGGATTTTTTTCTCCATCACCTCTCGCCTTCCCTTCTTCTTCATGTAGAGCATCCGGGAAAGGAGACCGGCAGCCGAGAGGAGAATGAGCAGGCTGAGCAGGGAAGCGTTCAATCCTGGAACCCGGATATTCTGGAGAGATAGAACGCCGACATCGGAAAGATAGGAGAGAATACTCAAAACAGCCAGGGCTAAGACCCACCACACCATGGTTAGACCTCCTTTCATATTCAGGGTTTTCCCCTTCAAAAAGGACCAGCGCCCTTGACCATGAATGCTTCCTTTCTATAGCAAAAAAAACAGATAATGGCAAGAAAATCGCTGGCCAGCCATGGCAGGAATATGCACCCTCAATGGGTGGGTTCGCCAGAACTGCGCCTCAGCTCCTCGATGTGGTGCTTGATCGTCTTGCCCACGACGATATAGATGACATCCTCTCCGATGTTCGTGGCGTGGTCGGCTATCCTCTCCAGATGCCGCCCCACCAGGATTAAACCTACGGCGCGGTTGATGGTTGTAGGGTCGCTAATCATGTAAGTCAGGAGTTCACGAAAAATCTGGTCGTTCAGGGAATCGACTTCATCGTCCCGCTCGCACACGGCCCTGGCCAGCTTTTCGTCCCGGTTGACGTAGGCGGCGAGGGAGTCTTTGACCATGCTCTGGGCGATAGAAGCCATGCGGGGGATATCGATAAGCGGTTTGAGAAGCGGGAATTTGAGCAATTCCAGGGAAACCTCGGCGATGTTAACGGCAAGGTCACCCATGCGCTCAAGCTCGCCGGCGATTTTCATGGCCGAGGTAATAAAGCGGAGGTCGCTGGCCACCGGCTGCCGCAGAGCCAGGAGCTTCATGCACAGCTCGTCGATTTCAATCTCCAGCAGGTTGATGTTTTGCTCTCGCCGGAGAACCTCCCGGGCGGGTTCCTCCTGCCGGTCTTTGAGCCCTTTTACTGATAGGGCTATGGATTCTTCAACCTGCCGGGCCATGTGGAGAAGTCTCTCGTTGAGCCTGTTCAGCTCTTCATCCATTTGCCTTTCCATGACAACCTCCTTCCCTTACCCGAAATTTCTTACCCATTCCCCCGCCCAAGTTTGACCCATACCTCAGCCAAATCGGCCGGTAATGTAATCCTCAGTCAGCTTGTGGCCCGGGTTAGTAAATATTTTCTCTGTTTTATCGAATTCAATCAAGTCCCCGAGCATCAGGAAAGCGGTATAATCCGAAACTCGAGCCGCCTGCTGCATGTTATGAGTGACGATGATAACGGTGTAGGCCTGCTTGAGCTTGACTATCAAGTCCTCAATCTTGGCTGTGGCGATGGGGTCAATGGCCGAGCAGGGCTCGTCGAAGAGGATAACCTCCGGCTCGACCGCCAGTGCACGGGCGATGCAAAGACGCTGCTGCTGGCCTCCGGATAGGTCGAATGCATTCTCCATCAGCCTGTCCTTGACTTCATCCCACAAGGCAGCCTGGCGGAGGCTTCTCTCGACGATTGCTTCGAGCTGGTTTCGGTCTTTGATGCCATTGATTCTTAACCCGTAGGCCACATTGTCGAATACGGATTTCGGAAACGGGTTGGGCTTCTGGAAAACCATGCCCACCCGTCGTCGCAGCTCGACAACATCCACGCCCGGAGAATTGATGTCCACGCCGTCGAGCAGGACCTGGCCTTCGACCCTCGCCCCCGGAATGACATCGTTCATCCGGTTGAGGCTCCGGATGAACGTCGACTTGCCGCAGCCCGAGGGACCGATGATGGCTGTCACCTGGTTCTCCGGGCAGACGAGGTTGATGTTTTTTAAAACTCTTGTGGGGCCATAAAAAAAATTCAGGTTTCGCGTTTCAATTTTCGGCCTCAGTTCCATCTCTTACCACCTCCTCTTCCGCCGCAAGCGATACCGAAGGACGATGGCCGTCATGTTGATCCCGAGGACCAGGAAAATCAAGACCAGAGCCGTCCCGTAGGCGAGCGGTCTCACCTGCTGGATGGCATGGTGCTGGGTGGCCATGATATAAAGGTGATAGGGCAAAGCCATGAATTGATCGCTCAAGGATCTGGGAAGATGGGGTAAGTAGAAAGCCGCCCCGGTAAACATAATTGGAGCAGTCTCCCCGGCTGCCCTGGCCAGTCCCAGGACTGTGCCCGTGAGCATCCCAGGGACAGCGTAAGGCAGAACATTGGTTCGAATCGCCTGCCATTGGGTTGCCCCAAGGGCGAGGGCGCCTTCGCGATAAGAGTTGGGAATCGTCTTGAGCGCCTCTTCGCTGGCTGTGATTGTCCAGGGCAAAGTGAGAAGGCCAAGGGTCAAGCCGGCCGAGAGAATCGAAGTGCCAAAACGGAGGACATTGACGAACAGAATCACACCGAAAAGGCCGTAGACGATAGACGGCACGCCAGCCAGGTTGCGGATGGACAGGCGGATGAGTCGAGTCAGTCTGTTTTGTCGGGCGAATTCATTGAGATAAATGGCCGCGAACATCCCCAGGGGAATAGCCAGGATAGCGGTGACCATGGTGACCAGGAAAGTCCCCATGATGGCGGGGAATATTCCTCCTTCGGTCATCCCGCGGCGCGGCGGCCGGGTGAGGAATTCCCAGCTTATCACTCCCCCCCCTTTCTTCCCGATATCAAAGAGGAAAAGAAGGAGAACGGCTAAGACGGTGTAAAGGCAAAATCTGAGGAGCAGGAAGCCGACGAACTGGCTAAGTTTCTTTTTCTTTATCATTGCTCCCTCTCCTGATAGCGGTGGAGAAAGAAGTCGGCCACCAGGTTGACGAGGAAGGTGATGAGGAAAAGAACCAGGCCAATCGCAAAAAGGCCATAATAGTGCGTCGTGAAGTAAGGAACTTCGCCCAACTCGATGGCGATATTCGCCGTCATCGTCCGGATGGAATCGAGAAAGCCATGGGGAAAGGACCGGGCGTTTCCGGTGGCCATGAGGACAGTCATGGTTTCTCCGATGGCCCTGCCCATTCCGAGCATGAAGGAGGCGATTATTCCCGAGAGGGCGGCGGGGATTTTGACCCGGATGAGCGTTTGCCAGCGAGAAGCTCCAAGGGCGAGAGAAGCCTCGGTATAGGCCAGGGGCACTGCGTTCAGAGAGTCTTCGGAGATGCTAATGATCGTTGGTAAAGCCATGATGGCCAGAAGGAAACTGCCGTTGGCGGCATTGAGGCCATGACCGGTATGGAAAATTCTGGCGATAATGGGGCCAAAGAGGACGATACCCAGAAAACCGACGACAACGGAGGGAATACCGGCTAAAATTTCAACGACTGGCTTGACGACCTCTCTAACTTTCCAGTGAGCCACATCAGAAAGATAAGCTGCTACCCCAAGTCCCAGAGGAATGGCAATCATCAAAGCGCCCACTGTCACCATCAGGGTGCTGACGATCATAGACAGGATCCCATACTGAGCTTTTTCGGGCGAAGTGGGGTCCCAGGTTTTGCCTGTAAGAAACTCTCGAACGGGAATCTCTTTGAAGGCCGGAATGGCTGTCGAGAGAAGAAGGCCAAAAATCCCGATGAGAACGATGACGGCAAGAAGACCGTTAGCAAAGAAGAAGGACTTGATCGTCCCTTCTTTCCAGCGGGCGAGCGTTCCCCTCTTCTTCAAAACGTTTCGGTACTGCACATCTCTTGGAACGGGCACGTCTTTATCGGATCCCCCAAGGCAGGCTTCCATTAATTCTAAAACAGGATCAGAAGACCTTGGCCCCCTTGATTTTCTTAGCCATTTCATCTTGAACTCCCCTCATCCACAAGTGCCCTTTGGCTCCCCTCTTCCCACAGGAGAAGGGAGAGAGCCTGCCGACTATTGCGACTCGGCTCCTCCCTTCCTCCCGGCATCTATGAGGGGAGTTTATCTGAGGTTCTTTTCATTTTGTTCCTTATGCTTAGCTCCAATGGTGAAAAATCCCTCCCTCTCGACGATTTTCTGACCTTCGGGGCCGGTCTCAAAGGCGATGAAGGCGGCCACCGCCGGGCTCGGCTTGCCGTTTGTCGCTTGATAAAGTGGTCTGGCGACTGGATAATCGCCGCTGTCGACGGCAGCTTTATCGAGAGGCGAATAAGCTGGCGATTTTTCGTCCTTAGCTATATTCAAAACCTTGATTCCCTTTCTCACTTTCCCATCCTTATCGAAAAGATAGCCAACGCCAACATAGCCTATGCCCCCCTCATCCTGGAGCACACCTTCAATGATCTGGGCATTGCCATTCATTTCCTTCATGTCTGTGGAGTAATTCTTGTTTCCAAGCACATGCTCCTGCATGAAAACATAAGTGCCGGAGTTTGACTGCCGCCCGTAGAGGGAGATAGCTTTGTCCGGACCGCCAACAGCCTTCCAGTTCTTGATTTCACCCCGGTAGATGGCGCCAAGCTCAGCCATGGTCAGCTTTTCTAAGGTATTTTTTTCGTTGACGATGATACTCAGTCCGTCAACAGCGATGACAAAAAAGCGCGGCTTGACTCCTTTTTCCCAGGCCTGATCTATCTCTCTCTGCCTCCATTCCCGGGAATGATTGGCGATATCACAGGTCTGGTTGATGATGGCCGAAATGCCCGTCCCGGAGCCTCCACCCAGGACAGCAATCGACGTTCCGGGGTTTTTGGCCATGTACTCCTCGGCCAGAATCTGAACGAGGTTGACCAGGGTATCGGACCCTTTGATCTGGATCATTTTGCCCTTTTGGGCCATGCCGACTTGCGGCGCGCTGGCCAGACTTAAGCCGATAAGGACCATTACCAAAAGCTTACTCATTTTCATTTCAAAACCTCCTTTTTCGTTAAAATGATAGGAAAAATGTAAATTGAAAAACGACATCATTCTTTTTGGCGCTGTCCTCGTAATTGTAAAACCAGATGTTGGGCTGCAGCTTGATTGACGTCCCCCAGGGAGCCCAATCTACTCCAGCGATGACAAGGCTGATTTTGTTATTGCCAACTTTGTTATTGGGTTCAAAATTGTCATAACGCGCAAAAAGAGCTAGGACATCGCGCTCGACGATATAATTCCCGTAGATAGAAAACCCGGAAACTTTGTAATTCTCCCCCGCCGCCGTCAACTTCAGGTCGTTATCGTAGAGGAAATATTCAGTCCCAATAGTCAAGTTCTTGACCATTTCAAAATAGCCGTCTAATTTGTAGGTGTAAGCCGAAGCATCTGCCCTCTGCTTTTCGTAATCGACATAGGCTATCACAGAGAGGCCGGCAACCGGGACGAGGTGAATTTGCCCCATGAGCTTTTTATATTTATCTGTCTCGATATGGGAATAATGGGAACCATTAGTGATCATGAAAGCCCAGCGAGCATACTTATTGAATGTTCCTCCATACCAGATGCCCAGGTCGGCACTGGTAGCGTCGATATCTTCTTTGGTCACATCCTTATAAATATCCAGGAGAGTCTTGGCCACGCTCCGGTAGTTCCACTTATCCTCGGCTGGCTTCCAGGTCAGGGTATCCGCCATCCCCACCCGCAATCTGGTATTTTTGATCAGAAAATCGCTGAGCTCGAAATAAAGATGCTTGATGAAAGGACGAAGCTTATCATCCTTTGAGGTTGTGCTCTTCTTAAAATCCACAGCAGTGATGTTGGCCACGTTGTCGGCATCATAGCGGAAACGGAACCGCAGACGGTCGCCGATTCTGTTTTCATACGTAAAATAAGCGCGGCGAAAGGCAAAATAGTTATTCTTTGTGGCTGAAGTAATGGGTCCTTCCTTGGTAAGGAAGGTGGTGTAGTCAAAATAGATGGTTGTCCCGAAGCTCTGCTGGGCAATGGCCAGTTTACTCGCCGACAGCAAGAGCGTAGCAAAACTCATCAGCACAGCAATTTTTTTGACCTTTCCCTTGACCATGATCTTCTCTTCTCCTCAATCGATTTTTCCTGGCACCTCCGGTGGCGTCTCCACCCGCCTGGCGCGCCCTTCTCCTCCCCGTTTCAGGCAGGAGAGAAGCAGGCGGAGAAACCGGATAAACCAGGGTTCAGGATAAAGCTAAAGTGTTAAGATTTGATGAAGGAAACGTGAAAAGAGGGTTAATTTTT
>CAYUKK010000150.1:0-4219 GCA_964445305.1 uncultured Eubacteriales bacterium | reverse complement strand
AAAAACACGCCAAAAACGAAGATAAATCCTTAATTATTACATTTTTTATCAGAAGAACAGCTCGATCATTTCGAAATGGATGGAATGCCTTGACAAGATGACCTGATGTTCGTATATTGACATAGTCGATTGAATTAGTCGACAATAGGGCTAAAAAAGAAGAGAAGAGCGGATGCGACTTTCGACCAAGGGCGAGTACGCGAGCCGGGCCATGCTCGAACTGGCCCGGCATTATGAAAAGAAATCCCTCCATATTCGCGACATTTCCCGGGCCCAGGATATCCCGCCGCGGTTCCTGGAACAGATACTCCTCCAGCTCAAAAGGGCGGGGTACCTCCGAAGCCGGAAAGGGCCGAACGGCGGTTATTCGCTTTCTCGACCCCCGGACCAGATTAGCGTCGCTGAGGTCATCCGCGTTATGGACGGTCCGCTCGCTCCCATCGACTGCGTTAGCGTAACGGCCCACGCCGTCTGCCCGCACGAGGCCACCTGTACGCTCAAATGGCTGTGGAAGGAAGTTCGGGACGCCGTCGCCGAGATTACGGAGAGGACGACTTTCGCCGATTTGGTTGATAAAGAGAAGACGTTAAGGGCAAGTCGCGCCAAGCGGGGTAATTAGCCTAACGTGATTTATGGCTGTAAAGCAAGCAAAAATACTTTACTTTACCTATCGATTATATAGTTTTTATGGGTATAAGAGCGACAGGAGCATGAGGAGAACGAGAGTTCATCGACGAAACCATGACCGAATATGGTGAGAGCGACAGCATGAAAAGGAAAAAAATTGCCCTCGGCCTGTGGCTGACCTTGACCATGGCTATGGTCCATTCCCTTGCTCAGCTCGAGCGAAAGAGCTTAGAAGGAAGCCTGACAATCTCGGGTGCCTGGGCTCTCTATCCGATGGTTGTCCGATGGGCCGAAGAGTTCACAAAGCTCTATCCCCGCGTGCATATCGATGTCCAAGCGGGAGGTGCGGGCAAGGGAATGGCCGATGTCTTGGCCGGCCTCGTCGATATTGGCATGGTCTCGCGGAACATCCACTCGGCGGAGGCGGAGAAGGGGGCGCTGCCCATCGCCGTTTGCCGGGATGCGGTCGTGCCGACAGTGAGCGAGAAAAACCCATTCCGGTCTCAGCTTCTCCGGCACGGCGTGACGAGGCAACTGTGTGTTCAAATCTGGGTAACGGAAGCGGCGACCACCTGGGGCCATGTGCTGGGGAGCCAGGCAAAAGCTCCACTCCATGTTTATACGCGGTCCGACGCCTGTGGAGCAGCTGAGAGCTGGGCCGCCTTCCTCGAGAAGAGACAGGAAGACCTCCGGGGCGTCGGTGTTTACGGCGATCCGGGCCTGGCTGAGGCAGTCCGCCGCGACGCATTGGCCATTGGGTTCAACAACATCAACTATGCTTATGATTCCAGGACAAAAAAGCCGGTCCAGGGGCTTGTCATTTTGCCTCTTGACCTCAATGGGAATGGCCGAATCGACGAAGACGAAGATTTTTACGCGAACCGCGACGCCTTCACTCAGGCGATAGCCCGGGGAATCTATCCATCCCCTCCAGCTCGCGACCTTTACCTGGTGACAAAAGGAAAGCCGAAGAATTCGCTGCTTGTTACTTTTCTGGCCTGGATACTGAAAGAGGGCCAGCGGTATGTCGCTGAGGCAGGCTATGTGGAATTGGACCCAGAAAAGTTGGCCGAGGGTTTGGAAAAAATCGATTCGCGTTGACGAATGGATAACATAAGGCTGCTTAAAAACAAAATAGCTTCCCGGGGGATGCTTTTCTTGACCTTTTTCCCCGGTTTCATCGTTTTCCTCATCATCATCGGCCTTTACCTGCGCAGCCGGCCGATCCTGGCCGCGAAGCCCTTATTTTCCTTGCTCTTTTCGACTGCCTGGGCCCCTGGTTGTGGTGAATTCGGGTTTTTTCCTTTTATCATGGGCACTCTGTGGGTAACGGCTGTGGCTTTGATCATCAGTGTGCCCATCTCCCTCTTTTCGTCCATCTATCTTTCCGAATACGCTCCTCGGTCGGCCCAGGAATTCCTCAGGCCGATGATTGATTTGCTGGCCGGTCTTCCCTCGGTCATCTACGGAGTTTGGGGTGTCCTCGTCGTCGTTCCCGCCGTTGCCCGGCTGGCCTCTTCTTTAGGCCACTATTCGAGCGGCTACAGCATCCTGGCCGGCGGGCTCGTTCTGGCTATCATGATTTTTCCCACCATCATCTTTGTTTCTCTTGAAGTTCTCTCCTCGATCCCCAAGGAGCTTCGGGAGGCATCGCTCTCCCTGGGTGCAACCAGGTGGGAGACAGTCAAGCACGTCGTCCTCAGAAAGGGATTACCCGGCATTATCGCGGCAATCGTTCTCGGTCTTTCGCGAGCGCTCGGGGAGACGATGGCCGTGTTGATGGTCGTCGGCAACATCCCCAAGGCTCCGACATCGGTGTTCGATGGAGGCTATCCTCTACCCGCCCTGATCGCCAATAATTATGGGGAGATGATGTCCATTCCCCTCTACGACTCAGCGCTCATGGTGGCGGCGGGAATTCTCCTCTTGATTGTCTTGGCCTTCAATATCTTAGCCAGGATCATTCTGGTTAGAATCGAAAGGAGAGCGGGGTGAGCCAGCGTTCGGCGGCGGACCATCTTCGTCGAAGGAAGGCTGAAGAAAAATTTTTCCGCGTCCTGATGCTCTCGTCGATCGCACTCGTCAGCGCTGGCGTGGTGTTGATCATCGGTACGATCATCTGGAAAGGGCTTCCGGCTTTGAATCTGTCCATCGTTTATCAGACACCCAGGGGTGGCTACTATTTGGGCCGAGAAGGAGGAATCCTCAACGCCATCGTTGGTTCGTTCTACCTCGCTTCCGGAGCGACGCTCCTGGCCCTCCTGTTGGGCCTTCCCATCGTCCTTTTTATCAATGTTTATGCAACAAAAAGGTCCTGGTTAGCTGTTTGGGCCAGGTTTTCTCTCGATGTTCTGTGGGGAGTTCCCTCTATTGTCTTCGGGGCGTTCGGATTCATCCTTATGGTTGCGGTCGGGCTGAGAGCTTCTCTTCTGGCCGGCATCATCACGGTGGCCCTTCTTGAGTTGCCCATCATGAGTCGAGCTATGGACGAAGTCCTCCGCCTGATTTCCCCCGAATTATTGGAGGCCTCCTATTCCCTCGGCGCAACCAAGCTGGAAACCGCTTTGAAGGTTGTCGTCCGGCAGAGCCTCCCCGGCATCCTGACAGCCATCTTGGTGGGTTTTGGCCGCGGCATCGGTGATGCCGCCTCGGTCCTTTTCACGGCAGGATTCTCCGACCGGATTCCCAGTTCCTTGCTCCAGCCAGCGGCAACGCTGCCCCTGGCCATTTTCTTCCAACTGGGCACCCCTTTTCCAGAAGTTCAGGCCAGAGCCTATGCCTCGGCGGCTGTGCTGACGGTCATTATCTTAGCCATCAGCTTGCTGAGCCGAGGCCTCATTAAGAAATACAAGAAACACATCGTCTAAATAGGAGACAAGAGGTGAGAGCCATGGAACAAAGACCGCACATCAGGATCCAGAATTTGAGCGTTTACTTTGGCAAGCAGAGGGCTCTGGAGAATGTCACGATAGACATTCCGGACAAGAAAATTACCGTCATCATCGGACCATCCGGTTGTGGCAAGACCACCCTGTTGAAGTGCTTAAACCGGTTAATAGAGCCGGTGGATGGGGTCAAAATTAGCGGCAGAATATTGGTCGACGGAGAGGATATCTACGACCCAAAAACGGAGGTGACGCACGTTCGGAAAAAAATGGGCCTCCTCTCTCAAAAGCCGCAGGTTCTCCCCATGTCCATTTATGATAATGTAGCGTATGGGCCTCGCCTCCACGGTCAAAGAGACAGAAAAAAATTGGACCAGATCGTCGAGCATTACCTCCGAATGGCCAAGCTTTGGGACGAAGTTAAAGACAGGCTTTCCGAGCCGGCGGCTCGACTTTCGGTCGGCCAGCAGCAGCGGCTTTGCTTAGCCCGAGGCTTAGCTGTCGAGCCTGATATCATCCTCGGGGATGAGCCGACCTCCGCCCTCGACCCTCAATCAAGCCAGAACGTGGAAAGGCGGTTAATCGAATTGAAGAAAGACTATACCGTCATTGTCGTCACCCACATCCTCCGTCAGGCAAAAAGAATAGCGGATTATCTCGCTTTTCTCTATATGGGGGAGCTCATCGAACACGGGCCAGCCGAGGAG
>CAYUKK010000149.1:0-14370 GCA_964445305.1 uncultured Eubacteriales bacterium | reverse complement strand
GTAGAGCCACAGCAATTGCTTTTTAAGGACGATAAAGGTATTGCAGTAATTCATGAGCCAGAGCTTAAGGTTGGAGATGCCAGAGATTTATCATTCTTACAAGACAACTCGATAGATTTGATCTGTTCTCACCCTCCCTATTCGAACATAATTCATTATACTGATTCTAAAGAGGGAGATCTATCAATTCTTGATATAGAAGATTTTTTAGAGGAAATGCATAAGGTCGCAAAAGAAAGCCTAAGGGTGTTAAAACCAGGCAGACAATGTGCCATCTTAATTGGAGATACCCGAAGGAAAAGACATGTAATTCCTCTGGGATTTGAACTCATGAATGTCTATCTTAATGCCGGGTTTAAGCTGAGAGAGCTCGTCATCAAACGCCAGCACAATTGTAAAACAACAGGATTCTGGTATGAGAACAGTGTGAGGTATAACTTTCTTCTCTTAGCCCATGAATATCTGCCTATTTTTGAAAAGCCAGCGTCCGGAAGTTCTTCAAATTTAGGTATAAAAGAAGAACATTCAGGATATAGACTATCTATCCCCATCCATGTGCCATCGCAAAAGAAGAAAAAATTAGATCTCTTGGAAACGACAACGGTATGGATTTTGCCCGAGAAAGATTTTGAGGAGCAATTGGATGGAAATGTAATCGAGAGATATTCGCTGAAAAGTGGATACTCAGTAATAAATTTAATTCCCTACAATAGAAAAAGTAATAATTTCAATGGCACGAAGAAACCCGTAGATTATGGATTACTTTTTATTAAATCAGCATTATCAAACGATAATTTCCCTTCCTTTTGCATTGACGATTATTTAAAAAAAATAAAAGAAGTTGTATGTAGAGAATCACCCCGTATAAAAACGGGTGGTTTTTTGGTTATTCAAACTAAAGATTTAAGAAAAAATGGATATTTGGAACCCTTGGGTTTAAGGATAGTAAGTATGCTGTCTGGTGATAATTTATGGTTGAAAGAGATTATAGTGGTTACTAAAGAGGAGTCAAATTCAAAAGTGAAAAATTCATCTGGCTATTTGAAGATAGTTCATAATTATCTGATAGTTTATGAAGTAAGGAAATGAAAAGAGTTTTTAATCTCTTAAAAATAATTTATTACTATCTACATTCTTCTTATAAGATATGGAAAACAAGAAGGCTGCGAGCAGATGACCTTGTGCATATAACTAAGACTAACATACAAATTGGCGTTTATCCAGGTAGAAAGCCAGAGTCGCCTTATGATTTTATTGTAAGGTTTAAAGAGCCTAACAAGCGAGAACGAACGCCCGCTCACATTCACCTTATTGTCGAAATGTATGTCAAGCATGCTCATAATCCATCGTTAACCTTAAAGTTGAAGGAGCATATCTTAACGATGCTTAATCAGATAAAACCTGTAAATTCATTCCCACCTAACCTTCAGTTTTTCAACCAGGAGCACGTTGAGCCATTCAAAGAATTAGATAAAGTTGGAGAATTCACGGTAGAATTTTTGCTTGTTGTATCGGAACTTATGGCCATTCAAGAGAAAACAAACTATCCTGAAGGCTCTCTCACAGAAAGTTTGTACAAGGATTTTGGAGTCAAGGATAGATTTTCGGTGATACAAAAGGCAGTCTTGAAAAGATTGAGATGATTCAGAGCCGCTCTGAATAAAAAAGGAGCGTCCGGGTCAGCGGCCGAGGATTTGTCGCGTCCTCTCTTCTAAATGCTCCTCGAGCTTGAGATGGGGAACGCCTTCCTCAAGCCACGGGGGAGCCGGCTTCCCCAGCAGATAGTGGTCAAAGAACTCCCGCATGCGGACGGTATAATCTTTTTGATTGGCCGGCTTTCTGAGGCTGTGGTTTTCTCCTTTGTACTGGAGCATGGCCACCGGCTTTCCGAGCCTCCGCAAGGTGTTAAAATACTCGATGCCCTGGTTCCAGTCTACCGCGCCATCCTTGTCGTTGTGAAGGAGGAGAAGCGGTGTTTTCACCTGCGGCGCGTGGTAGACCGGGGAGTTCCTCGTGTAGGCCTCGATATTTTCCCAGTAACCTCCCTCGAACCGGCCCTGGCTGCTTTCGAAGATGGGCTGGTTGGCCGAGCCTGTGTTCCAGTAGATGGAGCTATACATGCTGATGAGATTGGTTAGCGGCGCTCCCGCCACCGCGGCTCGGAAGGCATCTGTCTGGGTGATGAGGAAGGAGGTCTGGTAGCCTCCCCAGGAGTGGCCGTGAAGGCCGACGCGCTCGGGGTCGACAACACCGGTGGCCACCGCCGCCTTGAGAGCTGGAAGCACACACCACACCGCGGACAGGCCGGGGTCGTTGACTTTGTAGACGATATCGGGCATGAGGACAGCATAGCCGCGGCTCGTGTACACGGATTTGTTGAAGCCGCGCGCTGACGGGATGGTGTAAGAGTTCAAACCCTGCGATAATTTTTCATAGATATAAACGATGGTCGGATATTTTTTCCCCTTCTCGTAGTTGGCCGGGAGGAAAAGAGCCGCCTGGAGTTTATCTCCTTTATCGCTCGTGTAATCGATAAGCATCGAGCCAGAAGACCAGAGGAAATCTTTCTGTTGCGGGTTGGCTTCTGTAAGCCGCTGGCTTTTCTGGAAAGAAGCGTCCGTCACGTAGTAGTCAGGATAATCTTTATAGGTTTGCCTGGTGTAGAGATAAACTTCAGCTTTTTCTGCCTTGGTGAGGGAGAAAAGAGCATCTTCCCAGAAGAGCATCGTCGCGCCCGGCTTGCCTTTTTCCACCCTGGCAATGCCCGCTTTTTTTGTCCATTCGCCATAAGTCCCGATATATATGGGCTTGGAGAGGTCAATGCCCTTTTCTTCCGGGTCGAGGCGGAAGCGGTTGCGGTAGCGGATGCCCTTCTCCTTCCCATCCCGAGTGAGGTTGACGCCTTTGCCGCCATGGACGGGGATATTCCAGACATCCCAGTTATCATAGAGGAGAACAGAGGTTCCGCCCTTGGCCCAGCCGTATAAGTAGGGAACAATAGGCGGGTCGACGACGTTGTGGTCATCTTCCCTGTTGATGAAAGAAGTGGGAACGTCCTTGGTGATGTTATAAGTTTTGCCGGTTCCCATCTCGAAGGTATGGTAGTGGCCATTGTCATAATAGAGGAAGTGGGTGCCGTCGGGGGAGGGACCGAAATACCACCGGCATTTCTGGAGAGCGAGCTTCCTGGCGCCCGTCTTCATATCAATGACATAGATATCGTGGTAGCGGCGGCCGTCGAGGTTGCCCATCCATTCATAGGGCTGGTTGTCTATCCCGATTGCCCAGCGGTGTTGAGGAGCGGGGGTAACGTCGCGGACGTTTTCGTCGGCGAGGCGGATGAACTTATTTTCTTTGATTCGGTAGACGGCCAGGTAGCTAAAATTTTTGTCCCTTGGCTCCTCAACCTGCTGCATGGATTGGAGCCTTTTGTCTTTCCAGTGCCAGATGACGAGCTCTGGCAGGTCTTCTTTGTCTATTTTCTCTTTTTCGCCTTTTTCCTTTGGCTCGCCCTTTTCCTTCGGCTCGCCTTTTTCTTCTTTTTTCTCCTTTTTTTTGACGCCATGGATGCCAAAGAGGATACCCTCGAGGTCATCGGTCCAGAGGGGACTCCGGTTCGGGCTGATGGTCATTTCTTCAGGAAAGCTCTTATCCTCCCCTGGGTCATAGGTCATTTTGGTGGGAGAAGCCGAATCAAATCGCGTCCAGCCAACAACACTGTAGAGCTTGTCCTCATAATCTTTGTCCTCTTTTCCCTTGACCGCCGCCAGCCCCGTCCCTTCCTCTGTCCAGGTGAGCCTTTTGTAGATAGCTTTATCGCTATCGAGGGCATGAATGACGCCGGTCATCATTTCCCTGGCCTGGATGCCGTTTCCTGTCTGGTCGCGGGTGTCAACGATCCAGGCTAACCATCGTCCCTTCCTGTCGAAAGCGAATTCGGCGACGTTGCCGATGGTCAGCTGTTTTTTCGTTGCCAGGTCGTAGAGGAGGAGGTCGGCGCCCCGCCATTTGTCCTCCTCTTTGATGTCCCTGCCCTCGGCGGCAGGTGGAGCCTGAGTTTCAGGACCATACTTGTGGAGGGCAAGCCAGGCTGAGGACTCGCCAGAGAAGGCAAACCTTTCGACCTTTTCGAACTCGGTTTTTTCTCCGGAGGCAAGCTCAACCAAAACTGCCTTTTTATAAGCTTTTTTCTTCTCTTTTTTCAGCTTCCTCGCTTCTTCTCTTGTCGGGTAGACGGTAAAAACAGCCCACTTCGAGTCGGCCGAGAGGAGCACGTCGGTGGCGAAATCAGGCGCTTCTCCAGCCGGAAATTTGAATTCTCTTTCGCTGTCCGTGCTCCGGAGGATGACCTCGCCGTCTCCTTCCTGGGGGGAAAGACGGTAAGCGAACCAGCGGCCATCCTTGGAGACAACCGGGGAACGGATGCTCTTCCAGGCCAATATGTCTTTGATGTCCTCGAGAGGACGCGGTTTTGCGGCGGGCTGCTCTTCCGGCCAGGTTGTCGCGAAGGGGAAGAGAACGAAAACCCACAGGCAGATGACGAACGCCGTTTTTGCTTTTTTCATCGGTAACTCCTTTCGGTTCAGGCTTTCGCGATTGGCATCGGCTTTATCATATCAGTTATCATGCCTCCCCCACAATCCTTTTCTCAGCCACAAGAGATCAACGATGAGGTCGGGTGGCCTTGAATTGTTCTGTTGAGCCACCCGTCTGTGATTTTGCTGCTTAATTTGGGCCGAACCCAAAATTGCCGTCAAAAAATTGAGGTCAGCGAAAAGCGCTTCTCATTCTGAGAGATGCGCGCGGCAAAGAGCGGATCCGACGGGTGGTGCGATTCGTGAGCCGGCTTTACCTGAGACGCTGGCCGTTGCTCCCTTCCGGCCTGCTCGAAAGGCGCCCGCATTTTTTCAGCCCTCTTTGTTGTTTAAAGGCGTTAAGGGGTTTAATGGTTGAAAAAGAATTCTTGGGGACGTCTTTGGCGAAACTCTTGAGAGCGTCCTCCAGTGCCGACCCGAGCAATGGGAGATTATTTATTGCTACTATTCCCATCGAAATTATAGGAATAATAATGAATGAGAAAGTCACATAAGGGCAGCAAGCGTCAAATCCAACAATCGAGCAGAAATCCTCGTCTTGAGCAAAAGAGAGGACTCAGTCCGTATATTTGAGCTCTGATCCGAGAAGGCTATGGGGAATGAGGAAGATGATGAGCATGAGCCCAGAGGCAGTCAGGACCCACCCCCGGGCCGGCTTGCCACCCCGGCCAGCGAAAACCGCCGCTATCCACCCGACCATGGCGATGAGAGTTTTGTTGTCGGTGAGGTCAAGGCCAAAAGGGAAGCCCGTCCACCAGGAGCCAAAGGCGGACTTCTGAACGAGGGGACCCAAGATGAACCCTCCAACAAGAAGCAAAGCGGCCGTCCAGAGGGCGAGCTTTCGGGGATGGCTCTTCCGGTCAAGAGCCGCCAGGCCCGCACGTGTCGATAAGAGCATGGCCAGGAACATGAAGATGACATGGGCAATGAGCACAGGTGCGGGCACGACTCCTTTGAACCGAATGATGACCGGTTCGTCGCCGGTCAAGGAAACCTCTTTGCCGTTGGCGCTCAAGAAAACCCTGTAGGCGAGTTTTCCGGCCATCGGCTGGCGCGGAAGATATCCGACCAGCCGGTCGTCTTCGATGGCCATATTGACTTGCGTCCAGACGTCAGGAGTCCTGTATCTTTTATATTCCAGGCGACCGGCTATTTCTTGGCTCGAAACTTTGACCATGACCGGACAGTCGGAGGTTATCTCGTAACTCCTCGGCAGCCTGAAACGGATTTCCTCTCCCGCTACGATGGCCTTCCCCCGGAGTGGATAGGTTGGGCCCGTTAACCTCTGATAGACAGCGCTCGCCAGCGTGATGAAAAGAGCCAGAACCCAGAGAAGAAACTTTCTCATTTAACTTCCTCTAATTCGCCTCCTTTATTTCGATGCCACCCAGGATGGCCGTCGCCTTAACGATCAAAGTCTGTTGCGGACCCTCTCCGGGGACAAAGGAATGTTGGGATTCGACGCTGCCGAGGATGGAGTGGGCTTCTAAGTGAACCCGCCAGGTTTTCGGCACGCGAATGTCGAGCCCTCCAAGCACGGCGGTAACTTCGATCGATGCTTCACCGCCGGCCAATTGCACCTGGTTGAAGTCGAGCTCCATGCCACCCAGGACAATAGAAGCCTTACCACCGCGGAAGGCCGGCGATTGGAGGCGGCGGGTAACGCCGGCCAACAGGGCGAACTCGTCGATTTCATCCGCTTTTTCTCCGCTCGATTTCCTGGTTGCTCGCCGGAAAAAGGAGCCAAAAAGGATCCATAAACCCGCCAGGATTATGAGGAGCGGCCAGACAAAGCTCCAGGCGCTCCGGCCAAGGATTTGCCATTTCCCGAGCATAAAAAGGATGCCGATGACGATGAGAATAAGGCCTCCCGTGGCGTGGCGAAATCTACGGGAAACAATGTGCCAGATTCCGGCCAAGATAAATAACAGAGGCCAGTAGAAAGAGATAAGGTCGCCGAAATTCAGTCTTCCCATTTTGTCAAGAAGCAAGAGGAAACCCAGGACAATGAAGACAACACCCCAGAAAACGCGGCTGGATGAATTCTTGAGAGAAGCCATGGATTACTCCTCCTCCCGCCTGTATATCACAATTTAGTTCATAAAGAAAGAGCCAGGAGGGAAGGCGATTATCGGCTTCTCTCGCCAGCCTCAGGGTCAGAGGCGGCGGATGTTCATCCCGCCGCTAATTTCGAGGATGAGCCCCGTCGAGTAAGGAAAATACCCTTTGGCCAGCGCGACCACAGCCTTGCCTATGTCTTCTGGATAGCCCCACCTTTTTTGGGGAACCAGCCCCTCAGCCATAAGCCGGTCGTATTTCTCCTTGACAGGAGCGGTCATGGCTGTCTGGATAATGCCCGGCCGGATTTCGTAAACATTGATTCCGTACTCGGCGAGGCGGTCAGCAAAGAGGGTTGCTGCCTGACTGAGAGCAGCCTTGGAGATGCAGTATTCCGCCCGGTTCGGGGAGGAGACGGAGGCTGAGATGGAAGTGATAAAAACGATAGCTGGCTTCGATTCAGGGTTCGCTTTTACTTGGGCGACCATCTGGCGAGCCACCTTCTGGGTGAAAAAGAAGGTGCCGCGAGCGTTGACGCCGAAAACACGGTCAAAGCTCTCGACCGTCGTCTCCAGAAGGTCAAGGCGAACATGAGGCGCCACGCCGGCGTTGTTAACGAGCAAATCGATTTTCCCGAAACGGTCGAGGACTTCCTCGATAATCTTACCGTGCTCATCGAGGTCGGCAATATCACCTCGAACGGGGGAAAAAGCGGCGCCGCTTTTTTCCACCTCGGCTTTGACTTCAAAAAGACCTGATTTTTTGTTCTTGGGTTCATAGACAATGTCGATACCGGCGATATCAAACCCCTCCCGGCTCAGCTCCAGGGCAATGCCCCGGCCGATGCCCTGGCCGGCGCCGGTTATGAGCGCTGTCGGTTTCCTGTTCATCTTCTCTTCTCCTTGAATGGCTGGAAGGTCCGGCCTTTGCGGTAGTCCTCCCACACTCGCTCAAACCAGCCCTCCTCATCGGGGATTGGCCGAACGTCCACCCATTTTTTACGGACTTTCTGCTTTCCCATAAAAGTTATCTCCAGGATTTTCGTGTCGACAAAAGATGAAGCCGCATTGAGAGAGAATCGCCATTCGTCACCCAGTTCGGAGTAGAACTCTCGGCCTTTCTCATTCAAAACGACGAACGACCCTCGGCTCTGTCCTCCCCGGTCGAGGTACTCGGCGATAGCTTCAAGGTAGAGGGCATGTGTGAGGCAGAGGTCGAGATTCTTGAAAGCGTCGGGAAGCTCCAGGGAAGAGCGAATCCTCATTTTGCTAAGCAATTCCTTGGAGAGCGCCCAGGCCTCTCGGACGGCCGCATGGACTTTGTCTCGTCGCCGGATGGCTGCGCCCCAGGCGGACATCCTTTCCCGGATTTCCTCTCTTGTTCGCTTCAGGAACTCTCCATCTGAGAAACTGGGGTCAATAATTTTTCGGGCAAAAGAGATTTTTTCTTGGACAGAGGATCGGACTTGAGCGAGAAATTCTCTTGCTGAGGGCGTCCCTCTCGCATAATTTCGGGCAATAAAGAGAGCTGCCCTCAGCGCCCCCACCTGCCCCGCGTTGAGGGCTGAACCGCCGGGCCGCCAGACGCCGTGGCTTCCGTTAACCTCTCCTACGGGAAAAAGATGTCTGATGTTGGATTCCCACCAGATATTTCCTTTAAAGCCGCCGTTGTTGTGCTGGGCGCAAAGGGCAATTTCGAGCGGCTCTCGGGCTAAATCAATTCCATTCTCTTTGTAAATGGCGATGGCTGGCGGGTTCATTTTGGCCAGCCTTTGGATGGGAGTCTCGAGCAGAGCCCCAGACTTAGCCAGATAATCGTAAGCTTCACGGTCGAGAAGGTCGAAGGAAAAATCGGCGAGCCTGCCCTCGCCACTTGGATTCCTTCGGTAATCGAGGAAGACACGGCGCTGGCGAATGACCGTCTCCCGGTAAACAAGGAGGTCGATAAGCGACGAGCCGTAGTTAGGGATTCGGCGTGGGTCGAACGGCCACTGGTAGCCTTTGAGGAATATCGCTGTCGCCAGCTTCCCCATATCGGGGAAGACCTCATTGAGGAATTGGCGCTCATCTTGGCCATCTCTATCGGTCGAGATATACCGAGGAATGGCCTGCTGGTATGTCCCGGACAGGTTCCACCTAAATTTCGTCGACGCCAGACCGAACTGGGACTCGGTGAGGTTCTGGGCGATGGCTCCTGCCTCGAAGGCAAGCCCATGGGAGCCCAGCTGACTTTCCGGATAAACGGAAGTTTTATAAATGCCCGCCGGACCCCCGGTCGCCAGAACACAGTTGACGGCGTTAAAAAGGACAAAGCCGAGGCTCGAGGATGTAAGCTTTTTCTTGTTTAGGGCCATCGCTCCGACCACGCGTCGGGCTTTGCCTTGCCCGTGCGTTAAAAGAGCGATAACTTGATGTCGGTCGAAGATGGGGATACGCCTCCTTCGCACTTCGCGGCCGAGCGCCTCGCACATGAGCCTGGACGTTAGAGGCCCGGCTGAAGTGGCTCGCTGTTTAGGGTCATGGTCTGTCTTGTAGCCAACATAAGCTCCGTACTTGTCATGGGGAAAAGGGACACCGAGCTCGACGAGGTCAAAAAAAGCTCTAGGCGATGTCGCGGCCTCAGCCAAAGCGATATCGCCGTGCATGGAGCCCCCCGCGGAAAGGTCTCGTGCCATTTCAAAAACCGAATCAGCCAGACTCCCCGCCAGGGAGAGCTTATAGTAGGTCTGTTTGTCCGAGCCAGCATTCCTCGATGTGCCGCCTTCCCGGTCTTCTGTTGCCAGGGCGATGTCCGTAAGGCCAAGGCGGTGAAGCGATACGGCAGCTTTGAGCGCAGCCGCGCCGCTGCCGATGATGAGCGTGTTGACCGAATGGACGGGCAGGCGCAAGCCCGCCACCTTGACTTGGGTGGACGTCATTTTTTTGTCTCCTCCGCAATTATCCTTTCTCGTGACTCCATGCGGTCCCCCCTGATCCTTGCCCTCAGCCTTCGGTATTCCCTCGCATACAAAGGGACATCGCGGACGGCGCATCCGGCCGGGCCACCAGCCCTGAGGAGTTGAGAGCAGCGAGAGCAGGCGAGGCAGGTTTTTTTCGAGCTGAGAAACCCATTCTCCGCCAGCTCCTCAGGCCAGCCGGGGTTGGCCAGCGAGAAGCGCCCCAGCCCGATAAGAGAGGCTTTTCCCGTTTGGAGAGTGGCGGCGGCAGCGTGGGGGAAGAAGTGGCGAAGCCAGGAATAGCCTGCGCCAAGCACAGCCACCCCCGGAAATGCCCGCTGCGCTTCCGCCGTCAAGCGGATGTGGCGAGCCACGCCGATGAGAGGGTGCTCGCCGGGAAGAGGTTGACCGAGAAGAGGGAGGTTGTAAGGTCGGCCCAGATGAGGGTTGAAAGCGGGAATGCCGAGTGAGATACTGACCAACGGAATGCCGACCTCGCTGAGCTTTCCCATCAAGAATTTTAGCTCACTCAGGTCTTCTGCCGTGTCTTCCCTCGGGCTCGACCCAAAGCCATACGGCCAGGGAAGACCGTCGACGGCGTTTATCCGGCTGGTGATGAGAAGCCCGCCGACATCTTGCTTTATTCTCTTTACCGTTTCGAGAAGGAAGCGGGCCCTGTTCTCCAGGGAGCCGCCGTAGCGGCTTTTCTCCCGTTTTCTTGCAGCCAGGAGTTCGGAGAGGAGATAGCCATGGCAGGCTTTGATGTCGACCCCGTCAAAGCCGGCCTTGCGGGCGAGTGAAGCCGCAGCCACGAAATCGTCCTGGATTCGGTCGAGCTCGTCATCCCCAACCAAGGGATAATCGGAGGGAAGTCCCATCCAGGCATCGAGGATCGGGTTAGGCTGAGCACAGATCGGCACCGCCCTTCCTTCAGGCTTGGAGAAACGGCCTGAATGGGTGAGCTGAAGGATGAGCAGGGGGGTGTCGCCCGGCTCAGACTTCTTGCGGGCTTCGCGTCGCGTTGCTTCGACGAGATTCCCGAAGCTCGACAGAGTCTGCGGCCGAAGCCACAGTTGATGGGGGTTGGAACGCCCGCTCCCGCACGCGGCGGTTGCTTCAAACCAGACAATGGCCGCCCCGCTCTGGCCGAAGCGGCGGTAGCGACGAAAAGTGAGCTCGGAGGGATGGCCATCAGGGGTAGCGTCGGCTCCTTCCATGGGATGAATGACCAATCGGTGGGGAAGGGTTCTTCCGGCCAGAGAAAGAGGCTGGAAGAGGACAGAAATGTCATCACTTAGCGGAAGGTCAAGGCCGAGCTCGGCAATTTTCCTCTCGAGGCCGCTTCGGTCCTTGAAGCGGAAAACTTCGTGGCTCATGGGAGTGGCCTGTCTCCGAATTGGTCGCGACCCGGCTCCTTTTTTCTCTTGAAAATGGCAAGGACGAGGGACAACTCCCTGATTTTCCATGCCGCGCTGACCAGACCGTAAATGCCGCCCGCTCCAATCGTCAGGACGGCAACGTAGAAAACTCGGGAAAGGATCGTTGCTCTCTCAAGGTCAATCGGCAGGAATACCTGGAACGCGACGAGAAGAACGCCGACGAGGGTCGAACAGCCGAGCATCTTGGCGAAGCTTTCGGCCAGGTCCTTGAGGTTGAGGGGACCAACCCGACGGATGAGAAGCGCCAGGAGTGTAGTCATGTTGACCATGGCCGAAAGAGAGGTAGCCAGGGCTAGCCCCCTGAAACCGAGTGGCCGCATGAGGGCGAGGTTGAGTCCGATATTGACCACAACCGCCAGGACGCTGACTTTTACTGGAGTTTCGGTGTCACCAAGGGCATAGAAAACCGGGGCGATAACCCGGACCGAAGCGTAAGCGAAAAGGCCGAGCGAATAGAAAAGAAGAGCCTGCGCCGTGAAGACCGTATCGATGGAGGTGAACCGGCCGTGCTGGTAGAGGACCGCGATGATGGGTTTGGCCGAGATAGCGAGGAAAAAGATGGAGGGTAGCGTCAGGAAAAAAACGAGCTTGAGTGAGGAAGCGCAGGTCGAAAGGACGTTGGGGATATCTTTCTTGGCCGCATAGGTGGACACAACGGGTAAAGTCACCGTGGCCACAGCCACGCCGAAGACCCCGAGAGGGAAGTGCATGAGCCGGAAGCTATAGTTGAGGTAGGAAGGACTGCCCTGGGGAAGGAGAGAGGCGATGATTGTGTTGACGAAGATGTTGATCTGGGTCGAGGCGAGGCCGAGGATGGCCGGGACCATCAAGCCAATGATGCGACGAACACCGGGGTCCCCAAAAGAGAGGGCAGGCTGGTAACGATAGCCTTCCCGATACAAGGACGGCAGCTGGAAAACCCATTGACCCAGGCCGCCAAGGAGGACGCCCAAAGCCATCCCGATGATTCTTTCCTCGAAGAGCGGACAGACGGCGAAGCCAGCCAGAATCATTCCCAGGTTGAAAAGAACAGGCGCGAAAGCGGGTACGCCAAAGTGGCGCAGCGAGTTGAGCATCCCCATCGACACGGCGGCCATGGAAACGAGCAGCAGAAAAGGAAACATGATTCGAGCCAGAAGGGCCGTGAGTTCAGATTTTCCGGAGATGGCGCTAAAGCCGGGTGCGATGAGGTCGACGATGACCGGTGTGGTCAGGATGCCGAGAAGGACGATTCCGCTCAGGACAACGAGAAGGGCGTTGATGACGAGGTTGCCCAGCCGAAAAGCCTCCTTCTTGCCACGGTTGACGAGATAATCCGTGAACACGGGGACAAAAGCAGCTGAGAGAGCGCCCTCGGCAAAGAGGTCGCGGAGGAGGTTGGGGATGCGGAAGGCAGCCACAAAGGCGTCGGTCGCAAAACCAGCTCCAAAGAGGAAGGCAAAGACTTGTTCCCGAACAAGACCAAAGACGCGCGAGACGAATGTGGCCGAGCTGACCAGGGTAGCGGAGCGGGCAACCTTGTCTTTCTGGTCCGACATCGGGGTTCTGGCCGGCGGCAAGGGTCGGAAAATTGCCTTTTTGAACGGCCAAACGGCAGACAAAGCTTATAGCACAGGGCATGCCTGAAGTCAAAAATCCTGTTTCCTCCCGAGCCGCTGTTCTTGACAGGCAAGCGATTTTTTAAGATATTGGGTGATCCAAGATGAAGATTTTGATTGGCCATCTATTCGGAGGAGGAGAGGATGCTCATTGACATCCAGGAGGCACTGCTCAAGGGCGACAAAGGTGAAGTCGAGAGGCTTGTCGACTCGGCCTTAGCTTCGGGATTGGCGGCAGCCCAAATCCTTTACGAAGGGCTTATCCCGGGTATGGACAGGCTTGGGGTACTGTTCAAGAACGGTGAGGTTTTCATTCCTGAAGTTCTTGTGGCGGCCAGAGCTATGAACGCCGGGCTGGCCAAGCTGGAACCCTTTTTGGTCAAGGAGGGCGTTAAGCCAAAAGGCAAGGTCCTCATCGGGACGGTGAAAGGTGACCTCCATGATATCGGCAAGAACTTGGTGGCCATGATGCTTCGGGGAGCGGGGTATCAAATCATCGATTTGGGAATTGATGTCTCGGCCGAAAAATTCGTGGCTGCTGCCATGGAGAACAACCCGGATGTCATCGGTATGTCCGCCCTCTTGACGACCACGATGGTTCAGATGAGGGGCATCATCGCCAGCCTCCGCTCCAGCGGGTTGACCATGCCCATCATCATCGGCGGCGCGCCCGTAACCCGGGAGTTCGCCAATGACATCGGCGCCGAGGGTTATGCTCCCGATGCCGCCAGTGCCGTCGAGGAAGTAGGAAAACTTCTGCGGGGGAAAGCGAAATCCGGGTAGCTACGGTCCCGGTCACGCTACCGCTTTTTCATGACGCCGCGACAAATCGTCCTGAGAACGCTCGAATTCCAATCGCCCCCCCGTATACCGCGTCAGCTCTGGCTTCTTCCCTGGGCTGTGAATCGCTATCCTAAGGAACTGGCAGAAATCCAGGCGCGCTTTCCCGACGACATCGTGACCTCGCCTCCCTTCTACAAAGAGCCCCTCCCGACATTCGGCCAGGAATACAGCCCGGGCATCTTCATCGATGAATGGGGTTGTGTATTTGAGAACCGGCAAGCGGGTGTCATGGGTGAAGTCAAGGAGGCTCTCGTCAAAGATTGGAAGGATTGGCAGAAGGTGCGTGTGCCCCGCGAAAGGTTGAGCGTCGACACAGCGGCGGTGGACGCTTTTTGCCAGGGCACAGACCGTTTTGTCCTGGCCAATACGCGCGTCCGGCCTTTCGAGCTGCTCCAGTTTATCCGCACACCCGAAAACTTGTTTCTCGACCTCGCTGAAAGGCCAGCCGAGCTTTTTCAGCTCCTCGAAAGGATCCACGCTTTCTATGTCGAGGAGATGGACCTCTGGGCCGAGACGGAAGTGGATGCACTCGTCTTTTGCGACGACTGGGGAAGCCAAAGCTCCCTTATGATTTCCCCTTGGCTGTGGCGAGAAATCTTCAAACCCCTTTATGAGGAATATGTAAACATTGGCCACCGCTACGGAAAATATGTTTTCATGCACTCGGATGGCTATATCGCCGACATCCTTCCCGATTTGGTCGAGATAGGAGTCGACGCGCTGAACTGCCAGCTTTTCTGCATGGACATCGAAGAATTGGGCAGGCGTTATGGGGGAAAGCTGACCTTCTGGGGAGAAATCGACCGGCAGTACCTTCTTCCCTTCGGGACGCCGGCCGAGATTGAGGCCGCGGTAAAAAAAGTGCGCCATTGCTTGTACCGCCAGGGTGGGGTGATTGCCCA
>CAYUKK010000148.1:0-3424 GCA_964445305.1 uncultured Eubacteriales bacterium | reverse complement strand
GCCGAGACCTGATGTTAGTGTGTGTGTGACTTAGCTTTCGGGTTAAGAGCACGGATAGAAGAATGGTTCACCAGACCGAGGGCTAAGGGAAGATAAAAGAGGAAAAGAAAGGAGGCGCTAAAGAAAGTGCTTGCATCACATCATCATAGAAGGGTTTGGTTTTTGGGTGCGCCGAGCTAGAGCGTGTTTTTTTCAGTGAATTACGTATGACGTTGCCCTATTTCAGGGAAGCGAGGCGCTTGCGGGCGTCGTCGAATTCGGGCTGACCCGGGTCGGCGTCCTTCCACAGTTCCAGGAATTTTTGGTATTGTTCGACAGCCTTGGCTTTCATTCCCTTCCGCTCATAGAGCTCGGCCAGCCTGTAGTGGTAGAGCGGATGGATGAGGAACCGCGCCGGGCTCGTCGGGTTGAAGGTGATGAGCTTTTCGTACTCGGCGATGGCCCGATCGAGGTTGCCTTTCTGCGCATAAGCTCGGGCCAGCACGTCCTTCAGGAAAGGCACATTGTAGATAGCCAAAGGGATCGCCTGTGTCATTCCAGATGGCGCGGGCCAAGCCGTATTTTCCAAAGCGGCAACGGCTTTATCCGCAAATCCTTCGGCCAGTGAGATCTCGGCCTTAAGAAGGTCGGTAAGGAAAGTCCCCCCGTCCCTTTGAGTTTGGGTCAAACCGGGCAAAAGGGAAGCCGCTTCGGCCACTCGCGTTTTGGCGGAGTCCGTTTTGCCCTCTTTCAATTCGACAAAACCCAGAATAATCAGGGAGCAGACTCGATAATAAGTTTCGTTGCTCGGATGTAAATTGACAAGGACATCAAGCCACTCTTTGTTGGATTTTCTGGCCAGATTAAATTCACCTCTGAATAAATAAACACAGGATTTCACGTAACTGATATTCGCTTTTCCTTCAGTGTCCCCGACTGAGGCCAACATTTCTTCTGCTTTTTTCAAATTATCCATTCCCTTAGTCCAGCAGCCCAGCCAGCCTTGATAGAATCCTCTCAGCGCGATTCCAGCTCCTTTCCAGCCCGCGCTGGGCGCCTGATGGATGAACGTCTCCAGCCAGGCCATGGCCTCATCGGGATTCTCTTTCAAAGCATGGATATAGGCAATACAATAACTGGAAGTGAGAAATTCTGGTTTTACTGCCAGCGCCTCCCTGTATTTGGCGATGGCCTCGTCTAATCTACCCATGAGAAAATAGGCTTCGGCTAAAGAATCCAGCGGGTTGGCGTCTTGCGGGTTCAGCCGAGCATATTTTTGGAAATGTTCGATGGATTTGTCAAAATTCCTGAGATCGAGATATACGTACCCCAGATCATTATGAGCCAGTCCGAACTCGGGATCAAGCGCAAGTACTTTGTTTTGCTCCTCGATGGCCAGCCCATATTGATTGGTCGTGCGATATACAACGCCAAGCCAATAATGAGCCATTTTTTCCCTGGGGTATTTCTGGACGATCTCCTGCAAAAATCGAATCATGGCTTCCCTGTCGCGTTCGACCACCCAAGCATAAAGAGCTTCTATGTACAGCCTCTCTTTTTCGGTGGCCCTGTGGGCTAAGGCTTTCGCTTTCACCATGGCCTCGTTGCACTCCCGAATATTGCCTAACATCCACTGCGTGAATGCTAGATAGAAATAGGCGAAGGCAAACTCCGGGTCCGCCGTCACGGCTCTTTCGAACGATTTTCGCGCCTCCTCGTAGTAGAACTCGATAAACTCGCCACTGCCTTTGAGATAGTCCTTATAAGCTTCCATAGAGCTGGTCGTCGCTTCTGCGACCTGGATTTGATCGCCCGCAATCTTTTCCCGGGCGGGACCGATCCCCGCCGAAATGGTCCTGCTCAGCTCGTCGATCTGAGTCATCAGGATGCTGTCCACTCCTTCGCCTCGGGAACTGGCGCTTTTGAGGAGGCGTCTTGTTCCGACGTCCAGCACCTTGACGTCCGTGGCAAACACGTCTCCAGCCTTGACGAAGCTTCCGAGGACGATAGCTTCGACGCCTTCTTTGCGGCAGAGCCGGAAGCCCGATTCGCGGTCGATGACCTCCGCGTCCTTTTGACCCATCTGTGCCAGGAGGTCCGCCATCCTCTCCCAGGTGACCACATAAAGTCCACCCCTCTGCTCCAGGCTGGTGATGAGCAGGCTGGGGATGGCCTTCCGGAGATAATCAAAGGCTTTATCGCCGGTCTGGTTCTCGAAGCTGATAATAGCGATGGAGTTTGCAATCTTGGGCGAAGGCGCCGCTTCCCGCCTCGGAAGAAATTTCCAGAGGAGCACAGCCACGGCGACAACCACGACCAAAATGGCCGCCAGCTTGATGAGCCTTTTGGACTCAAGCTGAACGGTAATCTGCCTTGAGGTGACGGTCTTCCGCTCGGGGACGATGCGCTCGGTCGTGGGAATTCCTTTTTCGATTTTGTCCAATTCGGCTTCGACTTCAGCAGCCGACTGGAATCTTCTCGACTTGTCCTTTTCCAGGCATTTGAGGATGAGACGGTTGAGGTCGTCGGAAATGTGAGGATTGAGCTCCTTTGGGTCCCTGGGGGTCTCTGTCTTGTGCTTGATGGCTACGCTCAAGGCCGTCTCTCCCTCGAAAGGGATGCGGCCGGTGGCCATTTCATAGAGGATGACGCCGAGGGAATAGATGTCCGAGCGCTGGTCAACATCCTTGGCTTCAGTCTGCTCGGGCGACATGTATTCCGGCGTTCCGATCATGACGCCCGCGTCGGTTATTCCCTTCTCTCGGATCGAGCGGGCGATGCCGAAGTCCATGATTTTGGCGTTCCCGCTCTTGTCGATGATGATGTTCTGCGGTTTGAGATCCCGATGGACAATGCCCAGGCTGTGCGCTTCGGCCAAGCCCCGGCAGACCTGTTTCCCGACATTCAGCACGGTCCCGATGGTGAGACCAGTGGACATGCGGATCATGGTCTTGAGGTCCTCGCCCGGAACGTACTCCATGGTAATGAAGGGAGCCCCTTCGGCCTCCCCGATGTCGAACATTCCGCAGACGTTTTTGTGCCGGATGCGCCTTGCCAGCTTGAGCTCCTTGGAGAAGCGTTCGATGGTTTCCCGGTCCGAAGCGACCTCGGGTTTGATGAGTTTGAGGGCGATTTTTTCGTTGATTTTGGTATCCAGGACCTTATAGACTCGTCCCATCCCTCCTTTGCCGAGCTCCTCAATGACCTGATAACGGCCGGCAAAAGTCGTCCCGCTGGCCAGCTCTGCTAGAGGCGTGCGCATGGTCTCGGTTTTAGAAGTGGAGATGGCGGGAGAATCGATGATCGGCGCTCCGCACTCCCCGCAGAACTTCTGCGTATCGGGGTTATCCGAATGACATTGAGGACACTTCACAGCCATGTCTTTCGCTCACCCTCGCCGGCGCGTCCGAAGAGTACCAATAATGAGGATAATAGTCAAATTTGC
>CAYUKK010000147.1:0-17457 GCA_964445305.1 uncultured Eubacteriales bacterium | reverse complement strand
AAAAAGCTCTACGATAGCCAGCTCATCTCCTTAGAGCAACTCGAATCGGCAAAGGTTCAATACGACATCGCTCTGGCCGAAGTCCGCGCCATCCGCCACCAAATCCAGCAGGCCGAGGCCTCCCTCAAGAGCACGCTCGACAGCCTGGCTAAGACCGTCTACAACTCGCCCATCGACGGCATCATCACCAGCCTCCGTGTCGAAGAAGGGGAGGTGGCTGTCATCGGCACGATGAACAACCCCGGCACGGTGCTCATGACCATCGCCGACCTTTCCGAGATGGAAGTCGAGGTCGAGGTGGATGAAACAGATGTCGTCGGCGTCCGGCTGGGGCAGCGAGCCGAGGTCAAGGTTGATGCCTTGCCGAATCAAACTCTGGCCGGTGTGGTGACGAAAATCGGGAGCTCGGCCATCGAAAAATTGACCTCCACGCAGCGAGAAGCGAGGGATTTCCTGGTCACCATTACGCTCGAGAACCCACCCCGCACTCTCCGACCCGGGCTATCCGCCTCAGCCGATATCATCACGGCGGAGAAAAAAGGTGTGCTGGCCGTCCCGATTTCGGCTCTCGTCGTCAAAGAAGAGGAAGGCCAGTCTTCTTCGCCAAAAGAAAAAAAAGAGGTCGAGGGAGTCTACGTGGTCGAAGCCGGCCGGGCCAAGTTTTATCCGGTAGAGAAGGGGATCATGGGCGGCCTCCTGATTGAAATTGCCTCCGGCCTTGAGGCAGGTCAGGAGGTTATCGTCGGTCCCTACTCCGCTCTTCGCGACCTCAAGGACGGCGTCCTCATCAAGCCTGAGGTGAAAAAAGAAGGCGGGCGATGATCTCTCCCGATAGCGCCCTGATCCGGGCGGAAAACCTCTGGAAAATCTACCACCTGGAAAAAACCGAAGTCAGAGCTCTGCAGGGCGTCTCCTTCACCGTCATGCCGAATGAATTCCTGGCTATCATGGGTCCCTCCGGTTCGGGCAAGTCCACCCTGATGAACTTGATCGGGTGCTTAGACACACCCACTGAAGGAGAGTATTATCTCAAGGGAAAAAGGGTGAGTGCGATGAGCGAGAACGAGCTCGCCCAGGTCCGGAACCGAGAGATTGGTTTCGTCTTCCAGGTCTTCAACCTCCTCCCCCGGGCGACCGCTTTCCGGAATGTTGAGCTTCCCCTCATCTACAAGGGGATGAAGAAAAAAGATAGGGAGGCTCGGGTCAGACAGGCTCTGGAAATGGTCGAGATGGGTCCCCGGATGCACCACCGGCCGCCCGAGCTTTCGGGAGGAGAGAGGCAGCGCGTCGCTATCGCCAGGGCCCTCGTCAACGAGCCCGCCATCCTCCTGGCTGACGAACCTACCGGCAACCTGGACTCCAAGACGGGAGCTGAGATCATGAAGCTTTTCCACAAGCTTCATGCCCAGGGGAATACCATCATCATCGTCACCCATGACCGGGATATCGCTATTCAGGCGCAGCGGATTATCCATCTGCGGGATGGCCGGATCGAAAAAGAAGAAAGGAAAGGAGATTGAGGATGAGTTTTATCCGTCGATTGACCGGCACATTCGTCGACCCTGGCCGCACGTTTAGAGCTATCGCCGAAAAACCTGTCTGGGTTGACGCTCTTCTCGTCGTTCTCATCGCCATCTTCCTCTTCAGCTATCTGGGTTTCCCTTACGGGCAAAGGGATAGCGTTAGGCTCTTAGAAGACAACGCAACAAAGCTCAAAGCCAAGTGGGGGGAAGATAGGTATGCACAGGCTCTCGAGCGGGCCAAGACGAGTCCTCGGCTGCTCACCGCGGGAGTGATCGTACCCTTGACTTCCCTCATCGGTATGCTTTTTTCCTCCCTCATCATCCTCGGGCTGGGCCGTCTTTTTTCCACGCAGGGAAACTATCTTCGCGTCTTCTCCATTCTCGTCCACGCCAACTTCGTCGATAAGCTCCTGGGTAATGCTGTCCGACTCTTCCTCATCCTGACTCGCCAATCGGTCGTCGAGACATCGACGGGGCTGGCCATTTTTTTCCCGGGGCTCGAGACGACGTCTCAGTCCTATCTCATCCTCAATCAGGTTGACTTTTTCCAGCTCTGGCTTTTCGGAATCTTCGGCCTCGGCCTGTCCCATGCCTTCAAGTTCAGCCCTAAAAAAGGGCTCTTTCTGGCCTACTTCTTCTGGGCCCTGAAAGCGTTGTTGACCATCGGCCTTGGGCTCCTCCAGCTCCGCGCCATCCAGTAGGATAAGCCTTTTCCTGGTTGACAGAAAAGCCGTCTCCTCATAAATTATTATCGTGCGCAATCCTCTCAGAGAGGGAAACCTGGCCTCGACACCGCTTCCCCAGCTCCTTTTCTGGCACTGGCAAAAAAAGAATTCGGGCCGACTCTGGCTCAACAACGGCGAAGCGGAGCAAACGCTCTTTCTCTATAACGGCAACCCGGCCATGGTCGAATCTTCCCTCACGGCCACGGAATTCCAGACGGCCCTCATCGAGAGAGCGTTTCTCACCCCCGAGCAGGCCGAGCAAATTCTCCTCTCGGCCGAGGCCAGAAGCATCTCTTTTGCTCGGGCACTCATCGAGCACCGATTCCTCAACCCGGCGCAAGCCTGGGAACTCATGACCGAATTCTGGCTCAACCGGCTCTTCCCTCTTTTTGACTGGGTTCAAGGTCAATACCTCTTCGATGACTCGGCCGAGCCTGTCGGCGCTCACATCCTGATGACGGTGGCCAGCCTTGAATTTGTGCTCGAAGGTATCCGTCGGATGACCAATTTTCGCCTGATTGAGGCCTGGCTGCCACCCGAATCAGAAACTCTCCAGGTTCTCTCCCCTTACCACGCTGAACTCCTCCGGCTTGCTCCCCATGAAAAATACATTCTTCATCTCCTCCGTTCCGTCTCTCGTCTGGAAGAGCTTTATCGCCTGAGTCAGCTGGGGAAAAAAGAAACCGAGAAGGTCGTCTTCTCCTTGCTCCAGCTCGGGCTGGTCGGTCCGGCTCAGCTCAAGACAAAAATTCGACCGGCGGCAGAACCCTCCCCAGTCGAAACAGAAAAAATCTGGGCCGACTTTAACGTTAAGTGCTCCTATATTTATAAATACATTTCCAAAGAAATCGGGCCGGTCGGCCTCAATGTCTTGGAAAAGGCTCTCGACGAAGTCCGGACCCGCTTTGGGCCGCCTCTCCAGAACCTGGAGTTGAGGATGGACGGCCGAATCGAAATCAAGCCCATCCCCTTTCTCAGCCTCAACCTCTCGGCAGAGGAAAACCGAAGGTCTTTCCTTCGTCTCCTCAATGAAATCCTCGTCGCCGAGGTCCTCGTCGTCAAGAAAACGCTGGGCAATGAGCATGAAGCCGCTCTCATCCGCAACCTGGAGAGGATAGGAGAAGGGAATTGAGTCGGAAACAGATCCTGGCTCTCCTTCTTTTCATCTCCCTGCTTGTCTTCATCCTGTTGACGAAAATTGCCGTCTAAAACCCGTTATCTTGTCCTCCTCGTCGGTCCCACCGGAGTGGGCAAAAGCCTCGCCGCTGTCCATCTTGCCCGGCGTTTCCACGGCGAAATCGTGAGTTGTGATTCCATCCAGGTTTACCGCGGCTTTGATATCGGCACGGCAAAACCTCCGCCCGAGCTGCGCCAGGCTGTCCCCCACCATCTGGTCGATGTGGCCGAGCCCCATTGTCAGTTTACGGCGGCTGACTTTGTTCGCCAGGCCCTGAAAGCCATCCGAACCATCGACCAGCGCCACCATCTGCCCATCATTGTCGGCGGAACGGGCCTCTATTTTAAGGCTCTCCTCTCCGGTCTTTTTCCTGGCCCCGGCCGCGACGACTCCCTCCGTGAGAAGCTCCATTTGAGAATCAAGGCCGATGGCCTGGAAAGCCTGTGGCGGGAGCTCCATGAGGTTGACCCGACCTATGCCCGGCTCATCGGGTGCCGCGACAAGGTAAGAATCATCCGCGCTCTCGAGGTCTTCTACCTGACACAAAAACCTCTTTCGGCGCATTTTCGAGCCACCCGCTCACCTTTGCGAGGTTTTCATCCGCTCAAAATTGGGTTAAAATTAGAAAGAGAGGAGCTTTACCGGAGGATCGAAGCGAGAGTGGAAAAGATGTTTGAAGGTGGACTCGTTGAGGAGGTGAGAAGTCTTCTCGCCCGAGGCGTCAGGGAGACGGCACCCCCCTTCCGTGCCCTCGGCTACAAGCATGTGCTCCGGCACTTACGGGGGGAGATTTCCCTCGACGAGGCCGTTTCGTTAACAAAAAAAGATACTCGGCATTATGCTAAAAGGCAGATGACCTGGTTCAGGAAGATGGAAGGCATCCGCTGGTTTGAGGCGGACGACCTTCGCTCCCTGGAAGAGTATCTGGAGGTCGAGCTTGCTGCCTGAAGCAGAGAAAGCTATCCTCGTTCATCTGTCGACCCATCACAAGAACAAGGGAGAGGCGGAAGAGTCGATGGAGGAACTTTTCCATCTGGCCATCGCCGCCGGCGCTCAGGTCGTCCATAAAATCTTCCAGGTCCGTCCACGAATCAGCCCCAAGTACTTCATCGGTGAGGGCAAAGCTGAGGAGCTCCGCCAGGTCAGGGAAGAGCTGGGAGCGGATATGATCATCTTCGACCATAACCTCAGCCCCATCCAGCAGCGGAGCCTCGAAGAAAAAACGCAGGCCAAAGTCATCGACCGAACCCAGCTCATCCTGGACATTTTTGCCCAGCGGGCCAAGAGCAACGAAGGCAAACTCCAGGTCGAGCTGGCCCAGCTCAACTATCTCTTGCCCCGTCTGGTCGGCAAAGGAATCGCTCTAAGCCGACTCGGTGCGGGCATCGGGACAAGAGGACCGGGTGAGAAGAAGCTGGAGGAAGATAGGCGTCGGATCATTGACCGGATTTCACGGATCAAGAGGGAAATCCGGAGCATCCAGCAAAGGCGGGAGAATCAACGCAAGAGCCGACGGGAAAGCCCGGTCCCCACGGTCTCCCTCGTTGGCTACACGAGCGCGGGCAAATCGAGCCTCTTCAATCAGCTTTGCCGCGAGGACACCCTCACCTCGCCGGCTCTCTTTGCTACTTTAGACCCCTTGCTTCGCCGCGTCGAGTTTTCTGACGGTCTTTACTTCTTCCTGAGCGATACGGTCGGATTCATCCGCAAGCTCCCGGTTGAACTCATCTCCTCTTTCCGAGCCACCCTCGAGGAAATAAGGGAGGCCGACTGTCTCCTCCACGTCATCGATATCTCCTCGCCATCGGCGGACTGGCAAAAGCAGGCGGTCGAATCCATCCTGGCTGAAATCGGCGTCGGGGACGTGCCCATTATCAATGTCTTCAACAAGATTGACCTCCTTCCCTCTTGGCCGAGCCTTCTCCTCCGCAACGAGAGTCCGACCGAAAACACCGTCTACATCTCAGCCAGGACCGGGGAGGGTATTCCTCATCTTAAAGAGAAGATCAGGAACGTTCTATTCCGTGAGCATCGTCTCTTCACCCTGCGGGTGCCCAAGGAAAAAAAGGACCTCCTTACCTCCTTCCCCAAATGGTCCATCGTCCTGAGGAGAAGAGAAAACGGCGATTTCTCCGAGATGGATGTTATGGCCAAGCCGAAATTTATGGTAAACTACACACCCTATCTCGCCAAAGGAGAAGAAAACTGGTGAGAAAAACGGTGTTCCTCCTCGTGTTCTCCTGGCTGGCCGTCGCCTGCGCCACCGTCTCCCCACCCCCTCCCAGTTTCTACTTCGAAGGCCTGCCCCAAGCTCTTACTGCCGTCATGACCCTCGAGGAACGCCTCCTCGCCGAGGAAGCTTGGGAGTACATCCGGCAGGGAAAGGGGAATAAAGCTGGAAGAACCCTCTCCCGGCTGAGCTCAGAAAACCCGCTCGTCTATATCGGCTTTGGCTACGTGGCCCTTCTCGAGCAAGACTTGACCAGTGCTGAGGCCTATTTCCAGGCGGCTGTAAAGAAATCCCCCGAGCTGACGCTGGCGCGGATCGGTCTTGTCCAGGTCTGCGAACAAACGGGCAAGGAGGAGATGGCTTTTAGCGAGCTCCGCGAAATCCTGAAGGTCAACCCGGCGCACGCCTGGGCAAGGGAGAAATACGAGGCTTTGAAGACAACCAAAACCGAAAGAGCGATTGAGGAGGCTGAGGCCGCTATCGCCTCCGGCAACCTGGAAAAAGCGAAAGAAAGCTACCTTCGGGCCCTCCATTATTCGCCGGAATCCGTTCCAGCTCACACGGCGCTGGCCACTCTTTATAAGAAAGAAAGAAAGTTTTCCAACGCCCTTGTCCATCTCCAGGCAGCTGTGGCCAGCGAACCGCAGAACAGGAAGCTCCTGGAAGACTACGCTTCGACCCTCGAAGAAGCCGGCCAGCTCGAAAAAAGCCTCGACATCTACGAAAGACTCCAGGCCCTCGACAGGAGCAATAGAAATGTTCAGCAAAGAATCGAGAGCCTGAAAAACCGACTGGGCATTTATGAAATTCCGAGCCGTTACACCGAAATTCCCCTAACCGACGCGGTGACAAGAGAGGAGGTGGCAGCACTCGTGGCCGTGAAATTCAAAGATGTGCTCGCTGAACCAGCGCCGCAGCCGCCCATCATCATCGACATCTCCACCTCCTGGGCTTCCCGGTTCATCCTCAAGGTGACAGCTCTTGGCCTTCTCGATGTCTACGCCAATCACAGCTTCCAGCCGAGAAAGAGGGTTACCCGGGCCGAAATGGCCGACCTTATCTACCGCATCATGAGGAGTCTGGAGGAACGGGGTTTCCGCTTCCATCGTCAGATTCCCATGGAAAAAATCCAAGTCCAGGATGTCACGCCGGACCATCTCGGTTACCTGTCCATCCTTCAGGTTCTCTCCTACCAGATTATGGACCTCTATCCGGATAGGAGTTTCCGGCCCGACCAGCCTCTCTCCGGACAAGAGGCCATCCGGATTCTCGACGTCCTCCTGGCTCTCGTTCGCTGAAATCAGGGGCCTGCCCATGAAAAAAAACTATGGAAGCAGAACGCCGGGAGAAGACCGGTTCCTCACCATCCCCAACATCCTGACCCTCCTGAGGCTGGCTCTCGTCCCTGTCTTCCTCTTCCTAATCCTGCGCCGCCAGGCCCTGGGAGCTCTCATCGTTTTTACGGCAGCTGGACTGACCGATTTCCTCGATGGCATAACGGCTCGACTCTTTCATCTTCGGACGACCATAGGAACCCTCCTCGACCCGATAGCCGATAAAGCGCTTATGGCCGCCGCCTTCCTTGTGTTGACTTTTTCATGCCGAGACTGCCCCTCTTCCATTCCGCTCTGGCTCACCGCTTCCGTCCTCGGCCGAGACCTCCTCATCGTCAGCGGGGCCTGGTTCATCTACCGTTCCCGGGGATACAAGAATTTTCCCCCTTCTCTGCTCGGAAAAATCAACACTGTCTTCCAGGTGACGACGGTTTTTCTTGTCCTCCTTTCCAATTTTGTCCAGACCGATGCTCAGGCGCCAAGCTTTCTGCTGCCCCGTCTCGCTTCCTTCCCTCTTCTGTCGACTTTTTTTCTACTCACACTGGCCAGCACGGCGCTTTCCGGAATCCAGTACGTCATCCGGGGAGCAAGGCTCTTTTTTTCCTTCCGGCCAAGATAGGAGGCCAGGGTAACCTAATCGACGGTCCTGTCGATAAACCCCCGCCGCAGCGTCATCCAAATGATCTTGAGGTCAAGCACCAGCGACCAGTTTCGCATGTAGTAAAGGTCATACTCAATCCGTCTCTCGATCGACGTGTCCTGCCGGAGGCCGTGAACCTGAGCCCAGCCGGTGATGCCGGATTTGAATTTATGGCGGAGCATGTAGTTGGGAATCCTTTCGGCAAATTCCCGGACAAAGGCTGGCCTCTCAGGCCGTGGGCCGATCAAGCTCATTTGTCCCAGCAAGACGTTGATGAGTTGAGGTATCTCATCGAGGCTGAATTTCCGGAGGAAACGCCCGACTCGGGTAATGCGGGGGTCACCCGCCCGGCACATGACCGGCCCCGTCTCCTTCTCGGCGTCGCAGATCATCGTCCGGAATTTGACCATGGTGAAGGGGCGGCCATCAAGACCCATCCTCTCCTGCCGGTAAAAAACCGGGCCGCGCGAAGTAAGCTTGATGAGGAGAGCGATGATGAGGATGAACGGCAAGAAGAGGATGAGGCCAAGGGCGGAAATGACGATGTCGAGGAGTCGCTTGATCGCCCGCTGGATACCCTTGAGGGAGACATCATCGATGGAAATGACGGGAAAACCGTCAAGGTCCTGGACATTGGCTTTTAAAGTGAGGAGCTGAAAAACGTCGGGGACGAGCCGGATATTGACCACGTATTTATTGGCCACTTTGATGGTGTCCAGGATTTTAGCGTAGTTTTTGAGGTCGAGAGCAACAAAGACCTCGCCGATGTTGCCCTTCTCCAGGACTGCGCCCAGGTCATCGATTCGACCGACAACCTCGACGCCGCCGTCGATATCGATTTTCTCCCCCACCGCCCTCTCATCATCCAGAAAACCCTTGCAGACAAACCCCAGGTCTTTGTACTGCGCGATCTTCTGGGCAACCGACCGACCCATTTCGCCGGCCCCGACAACAAGCACGTTCACCAAATCGAGGCCACGGGCATAGCGCTTTTTCTGGTAGAAATAAATCTGATTGCGGAGGAAGGAAATCATGAAGATGACGACCACAAAATAGACGACGAGGAAACCGTGAGAAATCTTGAAATTTACGCGGAAGAGGGGCGCAGGACCCTGGCTGTAACTATAGAGGTAGCTCATGATCGCCGAGACGACGAGAATGGTCAGGATAGCGTTCAGGGTGATGAGGAAGAAGTCATCGATCCTGGTCCGCTTCAAGCGGCTCCGGTAAAAACCCTGCAGGAAAAAAATAACCAGATGAGTGGCGAGAAAGAGAGGAAAGACGGCGACATACTGGCCCAGAGGAGGAATCCCCTTGAGCGGGTCGACAGGAATGATGTAGGCATAAAAGCGGAAGAGGTAAGAATAGAAATAGGAAACGAGGATGCCCAGGATGTCGCTGGTGAGAAAAAATCCGATGAGCCGAGCTCGCTTCCGGGTGATCATGCTCTGTCCTTGAATTCAGCCCACTTCCTCAGGCAATAGGACTTCAACTTCTCCATGCAGGCTTGCCTGGAAAAGCGCATCGCATTTGATCGGAGAGTGGATTTATTAAATGTCAGACTCCTCAATTTGTCAAGCGCCTCGTGCAGGCTTTCGGACGAAAGGGTGGGGAAAAAAAGCCCTGTTTCGCCGGGGATAACCGACTCCGTCGCTCCGCCGCGGCCGTAGGCAAGAACGGGCGTGCCGCAAGCCTGCGCTTCCACGGCGGCGATGCCAAAATCCTCCTCCCCGGGAAGGATGAGGGCGCTGGCCTCCTGGTAGAGAGAACGGAGCTCAACGGAAGAGACTTGCCCAAGAAACTCGATATTGGCTCTGGCCTTCTTCCGGAGGCGGGACAATTCTGGCCCCCCACCCACGATCTTGAGCGGCTCCCCGGTGCGGTTAAAGACGTCTACCGCCAGATCAATCCTCTTGTAAGGGACGAGGGCAGAAACAATCAAGAAGAAATTGCGCCGGGGAGTCCCGTCAGCCGGGGAAAAAAAGTCAGTGTCCACAGGGGGATGGATGATGTCGGCGGAGCGGCGGTAGTACTTGGCGATCCGACGCGCCACGTTGGCCGAATTGGCAACGAAATGATCGACCCGGGAGGCCGAGGATTCGTCCCAGACTCTTAACCAGTGGATGATGGGCGGGATAAGGAGCCTGGAGGGAAATGACAGCCGGCCGGCTGAAAAATAAGAAAAATACTGGTTCCAAGCGTAACGAACGGGCGAATGGATATAGGAGATGTGGAGCGCATCGGGGTGCGGGATGGCTCCTTTGGCCACGCAATGGGAGCTGGAAATGACGAGGTCGTAATCCTGGAGGTCGAAAAGCTCGACGGCCAGCGGAAAAAGAGGCAAATAATAACGATACCTTCGCTTGAGGAAGGGCAGCCTCTGGAGGAAGCTCGTCCGGATGATTCTCCTTTCCAGGCTTTCAACCTGGCTGCCACGAAAATGGAAAAGGGTGAATATGGTCGCCCGGGGAAAGATTTCAGCCAGGACCTCGAGCACTTTTTCGCCACCCCGCTGTCCGGTCAGCCAGTCGTGGACAAGAGCAACCCTGGCATTCTCCATCGGCGATGATTATAGGGAGGGGGGAAACAATTGTCAAACTAACGGAAAGGCATTGAATGAGGTGCTTTTTGCCTGAGATACCAGCGCCGAGCCTACATCGATTTGTTCAATGCATCCATGTTAAGCTTCATGGCCCAAGAGATCAAGGTAGAGGTTCTGGGTTTGTTCGACCATGCGGCTGAGTGGGAACCGGGGCGGGACGATGGCCCTCGCCCTCTCGGCAAGACGTTGCGCTAACTCTCTGTCTCTAAGCAGCTCGATGACCGCTTCTGCCAGAGCCAGGGAATCGCCGGGCGGCACAAGGAGCCCGGTCTTCCCGTGCTCAATAACCTCGGTCACTCCGTCTACCGCTGTGGCGACGATGGGCTTTCGAAGGCTCGCCGCCTCGATCAGGACAAAGGGCAGGCCCTCCCAGAGCGAAGGAAGGACAAAGACGTCAAAGAGGGAGAGGAGTGCAAGAGCATCCTCCCTCTCGCCGAGAAAGAGGAAGCGGTCTTCCAGCCCCTTGCGGCGCGCCATCCGTCTCAACTTTTTTCCCAGGGGTCCTTCGCCAACGACAACCACCCTCGCCTCCGGGAAAGTCGAAAGGATGGACGGCGCTGCATCAAGAAGGTAGCGTATCCCTTTCTGTCGGTGAAGCCTGGCCACCGTGCCAACAACAGGGGAATCGGCCGGCCACCCAAGAGAAGCTTTGAATGCTGCCGCCTCCTCTTCCCTTCCCCCCGGCTTTGTGTCAATGCCGTTGGGGATGACGAACATTTTCTCGACCGGAGCCAGCCGGAATTTCTTTGCCTTGCGAAAATCGGCCTGGGAGACCAGGATCAAGGCGTCCGTCCATCGGGAGAGGAGCCTCTCTTGGCCAACATAGGCCTGGCGCAGGAGCGGATTCCGGTAATGGAGGTAATGAATCCCATGGAGCGTATGGACGACGACCGGCGTTTTCGACCTTCGGGCAGCCAGTCGGCCAAGGAGCCCGGCCACCCCACCGTGGGTATGGAGAATGGAAATCTTCTCGTGGCGGAGAAGTTGAGCGATAGAAGAAATGACACGGGGATCAACTTTTTTGCGGACGGGAACGCGGAGATGGCGAAGACCAAGTCTCGCGGCTTCTTCCTCAAGCGGGCCATCGCCGGCTGAGCCAATCAAGACCTCGAACTTCTTTCGATCCAGATGGGAAGCGATGAGGAGGAGCGCTCGCTGCCCGCCGCCCAGGCTCGGTTTATCGATCATCTCCAATATTCTTATTTTTCCGATAGAATCTATCGAATTACTAATCATAGTTCCCAGCCTAAAACCGCTGGCCGTGCTTTCGCCCGAGAGCCGCCTCTTCTTTTTTGCCCTTGGGGCCAAAAAGATTTTCCAAGGCGAAGAGCAGCCCCAAATAAGCCCTCAACAAGAAAAGGGAGAGAGGAGAATTGTGTTTCTGATAGAAATAGATTTGGCTCCGTCGGTATTCCCGTCTGTTCCCAAACCCAAGGGCAAAGGTGCTCGCCCCTCCCCGATGGAGAACATCGAGGCGCGGGAAAAAGATAAGCTTATAGCCTCTCCTCCTCAGCCGATAGCAGAGGTCGATATCCTCAAAATAGAGAAAAAAATTCTCATCGAAAAGACCAGCTTCCTCGAGCGGCTGACGCCGGACAAGAAGACAGGCCCCGCTTAGCCATCCCACCTCTCGGGGCCGGGAAGAAAACTTGAGCCTCATCCTGAAATAAGGATTCAAGAAAAGCTTCTGCAGCATCTGGGCCAGAAAGCTTATTTTTTTCCCGAAGGAAACCTGGTAGCTTCCCGTGGGCCGGACGAGTCGGGGACCGATAGCGGCTGTATCCGGCCTTTTTTTGAGTTCCTCGAGAAGAGCCGAAATCGAGCCGGGGGGGATAACCGTATCCGGGTTCAAAAAAAGGATGTAATCGGCCAAGGTCAACCGGACGCCCTGGTTATTGGCCCTCGCATAGCCAACATTCTCTTTGTTTTCGATGAGCCTCACCCAGGGAAAGGATGTTCTTACCAGCGTCTGGCTTCCATCCGACGAGTTGTTATCGACGAGGATGACCTCCGCCAGCCGCGACGTCACCTCCGGTCTCAGAGAATCCAGGCAGGCACGAAGGCAATCTCGACAATTGTGGCTGACGATGATGACAGCCAGCTCCCCTCTTTCCCCCGCCACTCGAATGCATTCCTCCTTCACTTGCCCACCTCACGCCGATTCCAAGTTCCGAAGAAGGCGAGCGATCTTCTGAGCCGTGTTAGCCCACGAGAAATCGCGCCGCCTGTCGGCGAAAAGATCGATTTTCCGACGCCGAGAAACGGTATCAGTGAGAGAAAGGATTAAGGCTTGAGCAACTTCTTCGGCCGCGGGCTCCTCGACCATGAAGGCCAGGTCAGAAAAGATTTCCTCGAGAGCGCCGCGGCGGAGCAGGACGATCGGCGTTCCACAGGCCAGCGCTTCAAGGGGAGGGAATCCGAACCCCTCGTATTCAGAAAGAAAGGCGAAGACGTCGAGGCTGGAATAGAAGAGGCGTAACTCCTCTTCCGGGAGGTCTCTTTCCCAGCGAACCCAGGCCGGGTGGAACATTTGAGCTAACTCTTGGCGAGAAAAACTCCCGATATCGCTGCCGACGATAAAGAGCATGGCCTCGGGCCGCTCCCTCCTCAAGAGCTCAACCGCCCGGATGAGAAGGGGGAGATGCCGCCGCCTGTTGAGCGCTCCCAGAAAGCCGACGACGACCCTCTCGGTCAAGCCTTTTTTCGCCCGCCAGGCGTGAACTTCCTCCTCGGCAGCGCGGGTGAACTTTTCCTCAATACCCCAGCGGCAGACATGGATCCTGGCCGCGTCAATGGCGAAACGGGAGAGAATCTCAGTCTTGATATACTCGGAAGGGACGATGATTCGGCGCGCCTTGGCCAAGCTTCGCGCGGTCAAGAACCGCCGTGGAAGGGCGTAGCGGCGGGTGTACCATTCCGGATGGGTGACGACGGAAATGTCGTGCTCAATAAGGAGCGATTCGCCGTTGAAGAAAAGAGGCAGGATATAGTTGGCGGCGATGAAGAGATCGGGCTTTTCTTTGCGGAGCTCCCTTCGCAAAGGCCCATTCTGCCAGCGGAGGAAGCCTCCCCTTTCGGGAAGGACAACAACCCGGGCAGAGGGAAGCTCCAGCGGGCTGATATCCTGCTTAACAAGAACAACAAAAGTGTCGCCTTCCATGATGCCGGGAAGGTGGAGGAGAAGATTTTGGGTAACTCTGCCCACGCCCCTGGCCCCCCTTCCCAGCTCATAGCCATCAACCGCGATTTTCATGCCCCTTTCCTGTCCTTCTCGGTTGCTTCTCCCTTTCTTTTTCTCTTTTATGTTTTTCTATTCTTTGTTTCCCTCCTCCTTTTCCCTCCTCTTCTTTTTTTTCTCTTTCTCGCCCTCCCCATCTATTTTCCACGTCCTGTTCATTTTTATGAAACTCTGCCACTCTAATTTTGCTCCCCCTAACTTCCCCTTTCCATCACAGCGTGATAAAAGGCGAGTGTATGTCGAGCTGCTGCTTCCCAGCTGAAATCCTTCGCCCTTCTCCGGCCGCGAGCAACGAGTCCTTCCCTCGCCTGGATATCGTCAAGCACAAGGAGGATTTGACGAGCCATCTCTTCAGCATCCTCGGGGTTGAAAAAGACAGCCCCGTCCCCGCACACCTCAGGGATGGCCGGTGCGGTAGAAGCCACCACAGGCAAACCGCTGGCCATAGCTTCGAGGAGAGGAAAACCGAACCCCTCCCGAAAAGAGGGGAAAACGAAGGCAGAAGCCAGGCGATAGACAGACCTGAGCTCGGTCTGGTCCAGATAACCAAGCTGCCGGACCCAGCCCGAAAGGTCGAGTTCCTTTGCTCTGGTCTGAAGGCGTTCAGAATCGAGCCCCGCTGGCCCAACAAGGACGAGCGGGATCTTTTTGCCCGAGCGATGGAGGATGGCTAAACAATCGAGGAGCCCGAGGAGGTTTTTTCTCGACTCCTGAGCTCCGACAAAAAGGAGAAAGGCGGGAGGAAGACGGAACTTTTGCCTGACCCTTTCCAGCTCGCTTGGCGTGACATCCTGTTCAAAAGCGGGGTCAAGCCCGGGCAGAATGACTTCTATTTTGGCCGGCTCCGGGTCAAATCGAGCGATCATCTCCTCCCGCGTGAAACGGGAGAAGGTGATGACTCCATCAGCTTCCCGGATGGAGTCAGCCACGCGTCGAAAGAAAAACTTTCCCGCCTCAACGCCAGCCCTTTGCGGCGAATCGAGAAAATAGAGGTCGTAGATGGTGATGATTTTTTTGCCCCTGGTGGGGAGGATAAGCGGGGTTGCTGAATGGGTCAAGTCGAGGCTGGTCCCGAAGAACCAATCCAGGCGTGGCCATGGCCAGCGGTACCAGAAAAAATTGAGCAGCCGGACAGGGAGGCGCCGGTCGCACATCTTTTTGCGGGCCAGGGGCGGAATTTTCTCCTCCAAGAACCGGTCCTTCCAGGAAGCCGAAAAAAGGTAGTACTCGTTCACGGTGTCGAAGCGGGCGAGCTGAAAAAGGAGGTTCCTCAGGTAAGTCCCCACTCCTGTCTCCGCTCGGAGAAAGGGGCGGAGGTCATACCCGATTCTCATTTTGGACTAACTTTATGTCCAACCCCGGCAAATGTCAAGAAACCGGGAATACCCCTGATTTGCTGATAGAATCACTCAATGGGTCCTCTCGCGGTTCATACCCAGCCCGGCTCGGGACTGGGATTCCCAAGCTCGCTCGTTTCCCCAGCGAGGAAACTCGCTCCGACTCAGCCTTCGCTCTTCTCTCGCTTGGCTCGAGAAACCATGCCCACTCAGGCTTCGACGGGCTTCCTCATCCCAGCCCCTCGCCTGTTCCCCCTGGCATCAAACGCTCGGGTCGGCGTTCCGAGACGCTGTGGAAAGTTTGTTTTTTATACATTAACCTCCTTAACCTCCCCTACCCCTCCTGGGGAATTAGAAGGGGAACAATGGTCAGCGTCTCGGGTCAGGTCGGCCCCCGAACCACGCCACTCCTCGGGTGCACTCTCTATGGTGATAATTTGCTACAAGATCAAGCACTTTTGCGTGATGATAATTCAGCATCGGCAGATTTGGGTTGAAGTCGGGCGTTGACAGTCTCTTCCCCCTAATGGTAGGTTGAAGCGAAGGAGTAACCGATGCCTCAAAGCAACCAAAATTTCGGGATGACCCGTCGCCATTTCCTCAAGGCGGCTGGACTTTCCCCGCTGACGCCGGCCGTTGTTCCGACTCGCTCCCTTGCCCCAATACCCCCGAGTGACATGATGCTCTTGGGAATCATTGGCACGGGTAGACAAGGCATCAACGACATGCAAGAACTCATCTATCGCGGACTCGAGGTTGGCGCCCCTCGCCCCCTTCAGCGAAGATCGCGTCCATCCCCAGCTGAGCTACAACCGGCCGGGATGGCTTCAAATCGAACAGTACTGCCAGGGCATGATCACCGGTGGGCGTTCGCTTTGAGGGCGAGCGAGGCTCAATCTTTGTCAGCCGCGAGGAAATCAAAGCCTCTGACCCGCCCATCTTGCGCGAAGAAGCTGGCGAAAATGAAATCAGGCTCGACCGGAGCCCAAACCACATGAGGAATTTTTTGGAGTGCATGCGTAGCCGCAAGGAGCCAGTGGCGCCGGTTGAGGTCGGACATCGGTCGAACACCATCTGTATCCTCGTCCACATCGCCATGAGGCTCGGCCGCAAGCTGCGCTGGGACCCCCAAGAAGAGCGCTTCAGGGAGGATGATGAAGCCAACAGGTGGCTCGATTCTCCCCATCGGGAGCCATGGATAGCCTGAAGGAACGAGCGATGCCTCCGGTTGACATCCCCCATTTCTGGCCAGCCACGTTCTCAAGAAACCCTTGCCCATTGAAAACGGCATCGCCCGTGTGCCGGTAGAATGGGTCTCGGCTACGAGGTGGATGAGGATAAGGTCAAAGACTTGATGAAAAGCAATCAAGGAGGCAAAGGATGACCCGCTTGAATTTTCTCTTCCTCATGGTCTTTGTTTTTTCTCTTCTTGGCTCTTCCAAAATGAAGTTCATGGAAGATTTGGCGAAGGGGAGATTAACCATTCTTTCCGAGGAGCAGAAAAAAATTCTTACCTATTGCTTCGGAGGCCAGCTCAAACCCGGCATTGACTCCAAGTACACGCAATCTTGCTACATCCATCCTCTTTTCTCGCTCGATGGCCTGGAGCTCACCGAGGATTCTCCGAAAGACCATTTCCACCACCATGGCCTCTTCTGGACATGGCCGGTTGTTCGAACGCGGGGACAGGATACCGGAACCTGGGAGCCCAGGATTCCCTCTCTCCGGCAGCATTTCGTTCGCTGGCTCAAACGCAAGGCAACTGACCGGACGTTCGTGCTGGGCGTCGAAAACGCCTGGAAATTGGATGAAAAAGAGGTCGTGGCCAAAGAGAAGGTCTATGTGCGGGTTCACGCACTGGAAAAGCAAGGCCGACTTATCGACCTCGAGCTGGAGGTTGAAGCCGTGGGAGGCCCTCTCGAACTCCAGGGCACGCCAGAGGAAAATAAAGGCTATGGCGGCCTTACCTTTCGCGGTTCGCCGATGTTCACTGGAGCGACCATGACCACGGAGAAGGGAATTCTTGCTGAGGACGCCGTCCACACTCCCTTTCTCTGGGCCGACCTCTCTACTCGGGAACTCGGTGTGGCCATTTTTGTCTCGCCCGACCATCCAGGCTTTCCAGCCCGCTGGCTCATCCGGAATAGCTACGCCGGACTGATCAACGTTTCTTGGCCGGGGCTCAAGCCGGTGACCCTGAAACCGGGCGAGCCGGTCATCCTTCGCTACCGCATCTTTATTCATCGTGGCGACGCCAGGACAGCCGATGTTGCTTCCGCCTATGAGCGGTACCTTAAGGAAAGACGCGTTGAGGATAACCCACTCAGCCACCCATAGCTTCGTCGACCGACTCTCTTAACAAACGATTGGTCAGGCTACTGGAATTAGAAAACCTTCGCCATCCCAAATTTGCCGATAGAGAATTATCATCAAGCGAAAGTGCTTGATCTTGTAACAAATTATCACGATAGCGAGTGGAGCCGAGGGGTGGCGTGGTTCGGGGGCCGACCTTACCCGAGACGCTGACCATTTTTCCCCTCCTAATTCCCTAGGAGGGGTAGGGGTGGTTAATATATAAAAAACAAAGCTTTCGATAGCGTCTCGGAACGCCGACCCGAGCGTTTGATGCCAGGGGGAACAGGCGAGGGGTT
>CAYUKK010000146.1:0-14585 GCA_964445305.1 uncultured Eubacteriales bacterium | reverse complement strand
GGTCGGGTGGTAACGGCGAAAAGTCCTTGCTATAATGCATGGCATGGTTGATTGGAATGAAGTGAGAAAGGCGTTTCCGGTAACAGAGAATTCTGTTTATTTCCAGAGTGCGGCCATGTCGCCGCTGCCCACACCCGTCTTCGAGGCCATTATCGAAGAATACCGCAAGCTCAGTTTGTTCGGAGACGTGGGCTGGATGGACGACATGGCCAGGTTCAAGAAGCTGTGTGAAAGACTGGCGGTGCTGCTCAACGCCGGACCATCGGATGTGACGTTCGTCCCCAACACGTCAACAGCCATGGTCTTCTTAGCCCTGTCTTTCAAGAACCGGCTCTCGGCGTCCTTTAACATCGTCTCGATGAAAGACGAATTTCCCGCTTCAACGGTCGGCTTTGAGTACCAGGGCATCGACATGCGCTATGTCGAACCCGTGGCTGGCCGCTACCCCATCGAATCGATACTCCAAGCCATCGATGGCCACACCCTGGCTGTCATCACCTCGCAGGTCCAGTACGCTACAGGTTTCCGCCAGAACATCAGAACGCTCGGCCAGGAGCTCAAGCGCCGGGGCATCCTCTTGATCGTCAACGCGACCCAGGCCTTTCCCTATTTCCCCGTGGATGTGAAGGCTTCATCCGTCGATATCCTCACCGCTTCTCTCCATAAGTGGGGACTCACGGGGCACATCGGGACGGTCTTTTTCACGACCCCGGATTTCCGCGAAAAATTTCCTTCCCCTGTGGCTGGCTGGCTTTCCGTAGACACTGAGGGGGAAAGTTTTATCCACACAGCTAAGAATGTGCCTTTCCGCCTTCTGCGCTCGGCCCATCGCTACGATTTGGGGACGTTCAACCTCCAGCCTCTCCTTGCCTTGGAGAAGGCCCTCGATTTTATCCAGGCTATTGGCCTTGAGAATATCCAGGCGAGAATCTTCGAGCTCACGGATTATCTCATCGCTCGTTTGGCGGAATTCAGAGTGCGCATTATCTCTCCGGTGGCCAGCCGGGAGGAGAGGTCGGCTATTGTTTGCTTTACCCTGGGCGAGAAGAACAGGGAATTCGTCAAGAAATGCGCCGAAAAAAAGATCTTCCTCACCCTCAGGGATGGAAACATCCGCGTCGCCGTGAACGTGTTCAACGATTTTGCCGACATCGACCGCCTGGTCGAAGTCTTGCCGATGTTCGCCTAATTCAAAAATTCGCCTCCAGCGCAAGAACAAAATTCCGGCCCGGTCCAGATATGCCTGAGCTATAAGGACGGTAGCGCTGGTCGGTGAGGTTTTCGATCCCGGCGCTGACGCTCAAAGAATCGGTCAAGCGGACCATGGCCTTGAAGTTCAGGGTGTACCATCCAGGGGCATAGGTTTTTCCGTTGGCGTCCTTGGCGTAGATTTCGGTCTTGCCCTTTTCTTCTTCCGCCAGGTCCTCGTGTTTTCGCTCTCCCTGGTAAACGGCGTAGAGCTCGAGGCGTAGTTTTTCCGTTGTGTAGGTGAAGCGGGAAACGCCAAACCAGGGGCCGGCATGTCGGGAAGGGCTGACCGTTCCATCGTCCAGCTCTTCCTCCCCATCCTGGAAGTTGAAGTCCGAGACGAAATCAAAGCCAGCTGGCAGCTTGACTTCGATTCCCGCTTGAACTCCGTAGACATGGGCGACAGCGGCATTCTGCATGGCTTGCACCCGACTCCAGACCCCGTCGTAGATGATGTATTCCTGCCCGTTGAGCGTGAAGTCCCGGCGAACCAGGGCGTTTTGAAGGGAAGTGTAGTAGCCGGCCAGGTCAACGCGGACGACGTCACCGAAAGCTCGGGCTAAGCTGAAATCGATATTGTAGGCATATTCCGCTTTGAGGTCGGGGTTGGGCACGACAACAGAGCCGGGCACAGAATCAAAGACTTTGCCCATATCATCGACGTTGGGCGAGCGGAAGCCGGTGGCCAGGTTGAGGCTCATGATCCAGGAGTCGGAAGGCCGGTAGACGGCGCCGAGGCTTCCGGTCAAGGCGCCGTTGTTCAGGCTGGCGGTGGTGAAGGGGAAGGGATAGAAGGTCGTGTCGAATGTGGCGTCCAAGAGGAACTGGTTGTAGCGGAGACCGGCCTGAACATGAAAATTTTCGGAGAGCTTGAGCTGGTCGTGGACGTAAGCGGCCATGGATTGCCACGTCGCCTGCGGATAGCGCGATGGGCCAGGGACACGGGTCCCCTTGGAGATATCCTCATTGGTGCCGGTCGACGTCACATCGTTGAGAACATACTCGACTCCGTAGGCGATGGTGTTCCGGAGTCCAGTGGATTTCAGAAAATCAAGATTGACAGAATAGGCCGTCACTTCTTCGATTCGCACATGTCTCTCGTTGTTGTTAAAAGAGCGGTCGATGCGGCTCTCCTCAAAAGACTGGACAGCCAGGCGCGTCGTCATCTGGTCGAAGAGGAGGTTGTGGCTCTGATGGAAGACGTTCAGGTTGTTCATCATCCACTTCTGGGGGCCGTAGTTCCATTCCGCATACCGGGGCAAACCTTTCCTGACCTGGCAATGGCGGTCGTATCGGCCGTAGGGGGATGTCTCGGAATAATGGAAGCCGTACTGGAAATCCCAGCTTTCGTTGGGCTCAAAGCGCACCTTTTGCATCATGTTTTTTTGAGAGTAAGCCGACGGAATCTGGACCAGCGGGTCTGCCTGCTCGATTACCCGGTCTATATTGTCCTGGCGTTGGACATGGTAGGGTTTAACATAGTCTTTTGGACCATGGTTGCCCTGGCGAAGGTGGTCGAAATCGAAGGAGCTGAGGCTTGTCACGATCGCCCATTTTTTCCAGCCGACGCTGATGTCGAGGTGACCGGTCTTTTCGTTGTTTGCCGATGAGTACCGGCCGATGGCTTTTCCGGCTATCCGGGGCTTATCGGAGAGGGAAAATTGGGGAGTTAGCGTCTGGAAGCTCATCACCCCGCCAATGGCGTCGCTCCCGTAGATGACCGAGCCCGGACCAAACAACACTTCGGTGCTCTCCGTGGCCAGCGGGTCGAGGGAGATGACGTTCTGGATGTTTCCGGCCCGGAATATGGCTGTGTTCATGCGGACGCCGTCCACTGTATAAAGGAGGCGGTTGGTCGCAAAACCCCTGATCATCGGGCTTCCTCCAGCCTGCTGGCTTTTCTGGATGAAGACTTGCCCCGAAAGTCCCAGCAGATCAGCCGCTGTCTGCGGATTCTGGAGGGCCACTTCGGTGGGCGAGATGGAAATGATTTTGGAGGGCACCTCGCTCGAGGGCTGGCGCCAGCGTGTAGCCGAAACGACGACCTCGACCATCTCAAAGGGTGAGGGCTGGAGAAAGAGTTCAAAAGATAGCGATTCCAGCTCGGCATAGCTCTTGACGACTGTCTTATAGCCGATTCGACTGATGGTGATTTTTGCGGCGCCGCGGAAGGCGGCGATGTCTGCTTGTCCCCTTTCGTTAGTCATGGCGGAGGCTCTTGGGTCTTCGCTCCTCAGCGAGGCGCCGGCAATCGGCTCCTTGGTTTCCTGGTCTTTGATTGTCAGTGTTTGGGAAAAAGCAAGGGATGAAATCCCCAGCCCGATAGAGATGCTAATTAGCCATAGAATCCATCGCTTATTCAATTTCTATCCTCCATTTTCTGTTGAGCGAAAAGAGACTTAGACCTGTCGAGACCATCTGCCCGGATAGCTCATATCTCGGGCATTGGACTGACTTGAAAATGGATTGGGTTAGCTGAGGCGAGGCGGGGGTGTTGGAGGCGGGATGGGAATCGAGGCATAAAAACAAGACAAAATGCAAACGGGCTTGCCCAGCCATCCGGGAGCCGGGACTTTTGAGGGAGCTGAAAACGTGGCCTTCAGCGACTTGAGCCAGAGAATCTCGGGTGCGAGGCTGCCCAGATTTCTGGCGTTTTTTCCCAGGGCTTTGGCTGCCAGCTCTTCCATTTCCCTGTTGAGGGCCGTTTCTTCATCATCCCGCCAGCACAGGTAATACACCGTGTCGCCAAGCGTCACCATGGCGACGACATCGTACATGTGATCATCGTGCTCAAATTCTCGAGAACCGTGCCAGCGGAGCTTAATCTGCGCTTCTTCTCTGGAAAACTTAAGGGTGATCAGCCTGCCCTTGTCGATTCCTGCTTCGATGTGTCTTCTAACTTCCTTCCTGAGGATGGCCTTCTTGTGATGAAGCCAGGTGAAAGTCCCGACCAGAGGGTCCACAGAGAAAGAAAGAAACAGGAGCAGGCAAAGAAATTTTTTTCCCGACGATGTCGAGAGGGTGATCATAATCAGGAACCCTCGATTCCTCAGTCCACCACGCGCCAGTATAAATTGCGCCCTGAAAGAATGTCAAGGCAGCGAGGGCGCTGAAGGTGACCCAGGGCTTGGCTTATTTCATTTAGATTCCGTTTTCTTAGGGAATCCAACGGATTGAGCGAGGATGATTCTCTGGTCGGGCCTCAAGTTCATCCTCTTGGCCAGCGCTTCCTTATCGACCATGCCCCGCACCACCGTAGCGAGACCTTCAGAGGCGCAATAGAGATAGACATTCTGGCTGATGAAACCAACATGGGCCGCGCTGTATAAGAGTTTGTCCTCATCGGAGCCCCTTTGGAACTTCGAGAAGTCGGCCACAAAGATAAGGTTGAGGGGGACCTCCTTGACGAACTCCTGCTTTCCTGTGTCTGACCGTATGTCTTCCTTGAGAATGGGTTTCAAGACATGCCCCACCGGATCATAGACATAGAGCCCGTCAGCCATAGCCGCGTAAATGTCTATGTTGCGGATGTTCATGGCCGAGGGAGCGGTTCGCTTTCCCGAATCGGGGCGGTTTACTCCATTGGCTGCCCACAAGAGGTTGGAAAGGACCTGAAGGGGAAGTTTCTCGGAGCTGAATTCCCTCGACGATTGCCTCATCAGGAGAGCCTGCATGAGGGGCTTCCCGCTATCTGTCTGCGGTTTCAGGAGTTTGATTTCCTCTAACTGCTGGGCCGGAAGGCATAAAGGCTGAAAAAAAGAAAGAAATGCAATCAAGCAAGCCAACACCATCATTCTCCCTATCACGACCTGCCTCCTTTCTCTCATAATTTTACGGCAGAAGTTTTTTGTGCCTTTTGGCTCATCTGCTTATGGACAAAAAATATAAGCCCCGACCCGAAGGAATGTCAAGCCAGGGCAGAAAGAAAAGGATGCTTTTTTCGTTTGATTATCGTATATAATTAAAAAGACCAAGAACATTGTCCATGAAAAATGCGGAGGTGCGCTGATGATCAAATTCCTGCTCTGGCTCATCCTTCTGGTTTTGTGCTGGCCGCTTGCGCTGCTGGCCCTCCTTTTGTACCCCATAGTCTGGCTCCTGGCCCTCCCTTTCCGGCTCGTTGGGATTACCGTTAGCGCTATCTTCGAGCTCCTCAGGGCTATCATCACCCTGCCGGCTCGGCTGCTGGGAGGCGTCAAGAAATAGGCCTTCACCATTCCTACTTCCCATGTTCGTCCTTTAGATTTATCTCCATCTGGTTTTGTCTGAATCAGCCGAAACAGCGAGGTTTCCTCGACCTTCCTAAGGCCGCAGATATACCGCGTTAGCCTTTTTCATCTCAAGGTCAAGCTGGACGAATTCGATAAGGTGCTTGCCGCTCGTCCGTCGCTCGGGGCGCTCAATCCTCACGTTGGGCGAGAAGCAGAAAATGCGAGGCGCGGAGTAAAGAGAGAGATCTGCTTGTGAAAAATCATGGTCTTGGTGATTTGATACTTGAAGCCGTAGCACTTATTTCTCCCCTGACCCTGAAATCAGTCAGGGGATCGGTAAAAGGTGAAATGATCACGGGCAGAATCTCTATAAACCCTCTCTCCCTGAGGAATTGGCGTGCCCAATCAAGGATGCCGTTTTGAACCCGGAGGGGGGCCAAGATGGCCATATTTCACCACACCACCCGTTCGGGTATAATTTTTTCCATGGCTGCAACAGCGCAGAAGCGAATGGAGTTAATAATAGAATAAAGAAGGACGAGCCCAAATATGAGAGAAAAAAAGAAACGCTTGTGTCTTTTCCTGGGAGGGGCGGCGGTCGCGAGTCTGGCTTTGAGCCAGAATGTCGAAATGGTTGATGGCGTCCGCCTTGTCCACAACGATAAGGAGGGGTTGTGGGGGAAAAAGCCGAAGGTTGAGCTCAAGCTCGTCCGGACGTTGGGGGATATCAACGCCGAAGACGAGACGATTGCCTTCCACATGCCCTCTGGTCTTGCTCTGGATAGCCGGGGAAATATGTACATTCTGGACACCGGGAACCATCGCATCCAGAAGTTCAGCCCGGAAGGCGCCTACATCGCTACCATCGGTCGTCAGGGTCAGGGGCCCGGAGAATTCTCCTATCCCGATTCCATCGACATCGACGACGCCGACAGAATATGGGTTTCTGACCCCTTCAACAGCCGGGTTCAGGTCTTGACACTCGAGGGAAAAGAACAAAAGACATTGGCTTTCAATTTGGCCAACGAGCAAGTCGGGAATATCCGATGCACGCCGTCTGGCCTGATTATGGCCGGAGGAAGGCGTTTTCTGCGCGCCGAGCCGGACATGAAAGAGGCGGAAAAAACGCTGCCGCCCCTTTTCAAGATACTGGACAGGGAAGGAAATGTCCTGGGAGAATACGGCGAGCCTTATGATTTCAAACACCTCCTCCTCAACACAGCCGGGAACCAGGTCAAGTTTGCTGTGAACAGAGAAGGAGCCGTCCACCTGGCCTATCTCTATCAAAACCGCATCGAAAAATACTCGCCTCAGGGGAAGCTTCTCTGGCGGGCAGACCGCAAGCTTGATTACAGCCTGGAACTGCCCAAGGATAAAGGAAAACTGGAGGCCAAAGGCGGGGGAATTTCCATCCGCATGCCCCGCCTCAACCAGTGCGCGAACGGGATTGCCGTCGATGAGGCCGGCCGGGTCTGGGTTGTCACCCTGACCAGGCAGCCTCGAGAAGGTGAGCGAGTGGGAGTGGCCATGAGTGTGGTGTCCACGGATGGCGAGCGGAAAATGTCGATGAAGGTCGAGGGCAACACAGAAGTGGAGAAAACGGATATGTACAAGCTTGAAATTTTTAGCACCGAGGGAGAGCTTCTCGGCAGCTTAGCCGTCGACCACTTCGTCGATGGCATTTACATCAAGGGGTCGAGGCTCTTTCTCTGGGATGGGCTCCGGGCCGCCAAATTCTATGAATACAAAATCGAGGCGAGGTAGCCAGGCTGGCCTCACCTTGAAGAGGCCAGCCAGTTAGGCTCAGCTCCTTTTCTCGCCAAGGGTGGGGGAACCGTTTTTCCGTAAAAAATCTCTCCCTGTGAGAATTTTGGGGGATTCCTCACGTCTATATTCTTATAAAGGAGATAGCATGCTTTCTCATAAGAAAGATGAAACTGACGCTGTCCTCAACCAAGGCTTGATGTTTCACTGTCTGAACTGGGGAGAGCCAGGCTGTCGGCCCGAGATTTTGGAATTTTTTGATTCGAAGAAAACCTGTCGCGGTGACCAGGAGACTGTGCGCTTACCCACTGTCGAAGAGCTGAAAAAACTCAATGACATGTGCCGCGTGTGTCACAAAGCTTACCTCGAAATCCAAAAGAAGGAATGCCCGGCCTGCGGAAGCGACAAGATTGTCGAAGGGTTTGCCCCTAACTTCAATGACCGAGCCGGGCGAAAGCCACGCTTTCTTTATCCCTACTATTGCGTAGCTTGCGGGAAGTATCTTTTTTCAGCCGATAAATTATAGGCGTTGGGCGGCCAGGAAGTCGTCCTGATGCCCCCTTTGGGGAGGGGGGACCCGCCGTGTTTTCCGACGGGGGGAACCGCCGTCATTGGTCCTTACCTAAATGATGGGGGAAGGGCGGCTCCGGCCGGCACGATTTCCCCCTCTCGACCTTTTGCTGCTTTCCGAAATTGCTGATAGGGAGTTCTTGCCGACCGAAAGTCCGTGCGCTCTTGAGAAGGGCGCCAAAACATGATAAATTAACTCCCTCTCAAGAAGAGCTGGGGCTCTTTTGCCCTTTGAGAAGTGGTGAGAGCGTCGGCTCCTGTAAAGGGCCACGAGTCCGGAAATAATCCCCGGGGTGGGCGGTTAGCTCAGCTGGGAGAGCGCGGCGTTCGCAACGCTGAGGTCGGGGGTTCGAATCCCCTACCGTCCACCATTCTCTTTGGGCTTGGCAGGAGAAAGAAGCGTCAGCAGGAGGAAGGGCTTAATTGCTAATATTTCGATAGATTTTATAAGAATAATAGGCATTATGGGAATAATAAAATAAAAAAGAATCAGGGGCAAAGACGGGGCAAGAGAGTACAAGATTGAACGAACAAAAGACGAATAGCACTACAAGGGATGCCCGCCGCCCCCGGACAGGGCTCAGGCCATGATTGGCCGCGAAATCCTGATTTTGACGGGCACAGCAGCCTCGATCGGGTTTCTCCACACAATTCTCGGCCCCGACCATTATCTTCCCTTCATCGTTCTCAGCCGGGCTCGAAAGTGGGCGCTGCCCAAGACCCTGTCCGTTTCGTTCTTGTGTGGACTGGGCCACGTCCTGAGCTCTGTAGCACTGGGCTTCGTCGGCCTGGCTCTCGGAGTCGCTGTCAGCCGTCTGGAGGGTATCGAATCGGCCCGGGGTAGTCTGGCGGCTTGGCTGCTCATCATCTTTGGATTCAGCTATTTCGTCTGGGGTCTCCGGCGGGCCGTGAGGCGGCGGGCCCATTCCCATCCCCATCGCCATCCTCTGGGCGGAGAGCATGTCCATGCCCACGTCCATCAGGACGAGCATTACCATCTCCACGGCGAAAATGAGAAAGCCTCTCTAACGCCGTGGATTCTGTTCACGATTTTCGTCTTTGGCCCCTGCGAGCCGCTCATCCCGCTCGTCATGATTCCGGCAGGAAAGCACAATCTTTCCGGTGTTGTCCTGGTGACAGCCGCTTTCGGGCTGACGACCATCCTGACCATGCTTATCCTCATCTCCCTGGGCGCGTGGGGTTTGAGCCTTCTTTCGTTGGGCAAACTCGAACGATATGCCCATGCCCTGGCCGGGGCGATGATTTTCATTTCTGGCCTGGCGGTCCAATTCCTGGGCCTTTAGAGACCTCCCGGTTGATATAATTTTTTTTCTCGGGTATCCTCGAGGGAGCGAAAGCCGATGAAGTTCGTCGTTGACTGCATGCTCGGGAAGCTGGCCAAATGGCTGAAAATCCTCGGCTTTGACGTTGTCTACTTCAACCGGGCAGAGGATGATGCCCTTCTCGCTCTGGCCCGGACAGAAGGCCGCTGGCTCTTGACGAGGGACCATCGGCTCCAGGATAGAGCCAGGGATATCTCTGTTCTTCTTATCGCCAGCGAGCGATGGGAAGAGCAGCTCAGCCAGGTGCTCGAAGAGCTTGATTTGAGGCGCTTCGTCAACCCCTACTCCCGGTGCATCGATTGCAACGTTCGGTTGAAGGCCCTGTCCAAACGCCGGGTCAAGAATCTGGTCGCTCCTTTTGTCTATGAACGAGCCACTTCCTTCGCTATCTGTCCGGCTTGCGGTCGGGTCTATTGGCAGGGAACCCATTTTGAGGACATGGAGAGGAAGGTCGGAGAAATCCTCGGCGGCCAGAAGAGAAGGAAAGAATCCGATAAAAACATAAATATAAAGACCAAGAAAGAGGTGCGCCAATGAGTATCCTGGCCAAGCTATTCGGAAAATCGCCGTTTGAGCCTCTCTACCAGCACATGCTCAAGGTGAACGAATGCGTGACCCTGGTCAAACCCCTGATGGAGGCTCTGCTGGCTGATGACCATGACCGGGTCCACGCCATTGCTGAGAAAATCTTCAAAGCAGAGCACGAGGCGGACATGGTCAAAAAGGAAATCCGGAATAACCTGCCCAAGAGCATTTTTCTCCCCGTTAACCGGGGGGACATGCTTAACTATCTCCGGGAGCAGGACAAGATCGCCGATTCGGCCGAGGATTTGGCCGTGCTCGTCACGCTGAGAAAAATGACCGTGCCGTCAGAGTTGCGGGACTATCTCAAAGTTTTGGTTGAGAAAGTGCTCCTGACCTTCGACTTTTTCGGCCTCCGGCATGAATCCATTGGATGAGGCGCCGCCTCCCGTTTTCCGGCTGCCCCACGATATTGACATTTGTCCCTGAATCTCTTAGATAAGGGGAAAGTGAAGCTTGCATCGCGGGAGGGAAGAGCTATGTCTACGAAAGCCTTTTCGGGAGCAACTTCTCTTTTGGAGACGATAGCTGCCTTGGCCTTCCTAATTTTTTTCTCATGCCCGAAGTCGACCCTGGCTGAGGAGTCGAAAGTTTTGAGGATTCCTTATTCTCGTCAGGAGCTTTTCCAGCTGGGGGAGCAGAGGGTCTTTGAAGGGGCTGGGCTCAAGGAGATTGCCTTTCCCCTCGGGGGGATCGGCACGGGGACTATATCTCTCGGCGGCCGGGGCAACCTGCGGGATTGGGAAATTTTCAATCGACCGGGCAAAGGGGTTAACCTTCCCTTCACTTTTTTTGCTCTCTATTTTGAGCCGGAAGGGGGAAAAGGAGAAGTCCGTGTGCTCGAAGGCCCGTTGACCCCTCCGTTTACAGGCGGACATGGCCTGCGCCGGGGCGAAGTGCCAGGGCTGCCGCGGCTGGAGAAGGCGCGCTTCAAGGGTGAGTACCCCTTTGCCTGGATAAATTTCACTGACAGGAGCGTACCGCTCGAAATTGAGCTGGAGGCCTTCAACCCCTTTATCCCCCTGCAGCCCGAGGCGTCGGGCATACCGGCCATCCTTCTCCGCTACCGCATCAAGAACCTCTCCGGCCAGAAGGCCCAAGTGACGGTGGTGGGCTCGATTATGAATCCCATCGGTTTTGACGGAGAGGGGGAGCTCAATTCCATTTACGACGATAAGTTCGGGCAAAACCTCAATCAGTTTCGCCGTTCTGCCCATCTTTCGGGCCTGGTGATGAGCTCGAGGAAAGTCGAGGCGACCTCGCCGCTTTTTGGTACTCTCGCCCTGGCTACTCCCTGGAAAGAGATTACCTATCTTTCTCATTGGGAGAGGGGCGAATGGTGGGACGACCTCCAGCTCTTTTGGGATGATCTGGCTGAGGATGGCCGGCTCAAAGACCTGGATGAAGCTAATCCTTCGCCGGAAGGCCGAACGGACATTGGCTCGCTCGGGCTTTGTGCTTCACTCGGGCCGTTCGAGGAGGTCAAGCTGCCTTTTATTCTCGCCTGGAATTTTCCGACGATCCTCAACAATTTTGACATTGTCAAGGAGCAGCGGGGTAGATGGCTGCGGAATCATTATGCCCGGCGTTTCCCCGATGCTTGGGCTGCTGCCGAATACCTCGCCTCCAACTTGGATACCCTGGAAAGGGAGACGCGTCGTTTTCACGACATCTTTTTTTCGACGACCCTTCCCCCCTATGTTCTCGATGCCGTGTCGAGTCAGATGTCGACGATCCGGACGACAACCTGCTTCTGGCTCGAAGATGGGAAATTTTTCGGGTTCGAAGGATCGAACGATCGGCGAGGCTGTTGCCCCCTGAACTGCGCCCATGTCTGGAACTACGAACAGAGCCTGGCTTTCCTTTTCCCGACCCTGGAGCGGACGATGCGGGAGACAGATTTTCTCCATCAAGTCCGGCCCGAGGGAGCGATGATCTTCCGGACATCCCTTCCCCTTGGAAGCGGCGTCTTCTGGGATTTTAAGCCCGCCGCCGACGGCCAGATGGGCCGGATTATCAGCCTCTACCGGGATTGGCAGATTTCGGGCGACGATAGCTTCCTCAAGAAGCTGTGGCCACAGGCCAAAAAGGCCCTCGAATACGCCTGGAAATCCTGGGATGCGGACCGCGACGGCGTGATGGAGGGCGAGCAGCACAACACCTACGATATCGAGTTTTACGGCCCCAACAGCATGATGGGTGGGTTTTATTTGGCCGCCCTGCTCGCCGGTACGAAGATGGCCGAGGCGGTGGGGGATCGGGAGGCGGCGCGCCTCTACAGGGATATTTTTGAAAAGGGAAGAAAAAAGTTTGATGAGCTTCTATGGAATGGGGAATATTATATTCAAAAATATGAAGGACTGACGGAGAAAAAATACCAGTACGGCGAGGGCTGTCTCTCTGACCAGCTCCTCGGCCAATGGCTGGCCATGGTGGCGGGCCTGGGAAGATTCTTGCCCGAGGACCGAGTCCGGACAACCCTGCGCTCGATTTTCAATTACAATTTCAGGACGGACTTCCGTAATTTTCCCAATTGTCAGAGGACATACGCGCTGAACGATGAGAAAGGGCTTCTCCTCTGCTCCTGGCCGAGGGGCGGTCGGCCGCCCCTGCCCTTTGTCTACTCCGATGAAGTCTGGACAGGAATTGAATACCATGTCGCATCCCATTTGATTTATGAGGGATGGCTGGAGGAGGGGTTGAGCCTTGTCAAAGCAGTTCGGGACCGCCATGATGGCTGGCGCCGCAATCCCTGGAATGAAGTCGAATGCGGACACCACTATGCCCGGGCTATGTCATCGTGGGGGCTTCTCCTTGCTCTTTCGGGCTATTCCTACTCGGGTCCGGAGATGAGGCTCGGCTTTTCGCCGGCTCTTGAGCAAGAAGGATTTCGCACGTTCTGGGTCACGGGAAGCAGCTGGGGCGATTACTCTCAGAAAGCAATGGACGCAAGGAAGCTTGAGGCCAGGCTTAAGGTGGCCAATGGAGAGCTCAAGCTTAAAGAATTTTTCTTCGCTGTGCCACCACCTTACCAGGAAAAGAAAGTCACCTCTTTCAAGGCCTTTCTCCGGGGCAAACAACTCGATGTCGAGGCCGTCAAGAACAGCGCCCGGATCATTCTCCGCTGGGAAAAGACGGCCCATTTAAAAGCTGGCGATGAGCTCCTTCTCGAGGCCCTATTCTGAGTTCGTTACTCTCCCGGGGATGCCGAGGATGGCTTATGGGCGGATGGATTCCCGGAGTTGTTGAGTGTAGACGCAGTACCTGTTTTTTCCTTCGAGCTTGGCTCGATACATGGCGACATCCGCATTCCTGACCAGGATATCCGCGCTGTCGCCATCATCTGGATAGAGGGTCAGGCCGACGCTGGCCGTGATGGGTAACTCGATTCCCTCGAGGTTAAAAGGCTTATTGAAGGAGAAGACGATTCTTTCGGCGATATTCCTGGCCACCTCGAAGGCGGGCATTTCCGGGACGAGGAGGACAAACTCGTCCCCACCGAGACGGGCGATGGTGTCGCCCCGCCGGAACATGTGAGCCAGACGGCCGGCCACAGCCTGAAGGAGTTTGTCGCCCACATTGTGCCCCCACGTGTCGTTCACTTTCTTGAATTCGTCCAAGTCCAGCATGATGATGGCTATCTTGTGGCCGTCTCTCTGGGCCTGGGCCAGGGCAAGGCTAAGGCGGTCAAAGAAGAGAAAGCGGTTCGGGAGCTCGGTGAGATGGTCATGGACAGCGTTGAAACGAAGCTTCTCTTCATAGCGCCGGCGTTCGGTAAGGTCGTGGAGAACGATGACCAAACCGGTAGCGTTGCCCTTGCTGTCGGTAATCACTGTGGTCGTCAGCTCGACCGGAATCTTTTCCTCATAGTTGAGGACGAGGATGTTGCCGTTCAGGGGATTGCGGACGTCTTCGCTGATCAGCCTGGGCACAGAAAGGCGCTGGAGTTGGCCGGATTCCTCGTCGATGAGATGGAGAACGTTGGTCAGCGGTTTATGGATGCTCTCGGACTGACGCCAGCCGGTCAGCCTCTCGGCCACAGGATTCATGAAGGTGATGTTGCCCAGCCTGTCGGTGGCGATTACCCCATCGCCAATACTCTGGAGAATGGTCGTCAGCCATCCCTCTCTTTCTCTCAGCTTGAGTTCCATCTGATGCTTGTAGAGAGCCATCTCGATGATAGTCAGGAGCTCTTTCTGCTCGATAGGCTTGAGCGAGTAGCCAATCGGCGCCGTCAGCTTGGCTCGCCGCAGGGTGTTATCATCGGTATGGGCCGTGAGGTAGATAACGGGAATGTTATGAAGCTCTCGAATTTTCTCGGCTGCTTCGACACCGTCGACCTCCCCCTTGAGGACGATATCCATGAGGATTAGGTCCGGCGCCGTGGCTGCGGCGACTTCGATGGCCTCTTCCCCAGAAGTGACCACCCCGCAGACCTCGTAGCCGATGTTACGGACCATGTTCTCGATATCATGAGCGACGATGCTTTCGTCCTCGACGATGAGAATGCGGGTCTTGTCCATCCTCAGGCCCTCTGAGTTTCCCTGATTTCTCCGAAGAGGACTTGGAATTCTGTGCCCGCGCTCCGGTCGAGGTCGATTTTTCCGTTGAGCTGGGTGACGAGGGTGGAGACGATTTGGAGGCCGAGGCTTTCTGTCTGGCGGAAGTCGAGCCCCTCGGGAAAGCCGACGCCGTCGTCGCGCACCCGCAGCTCATAGCCATCGTCGGCCAGCCGCCGGAAGCTTATCTCGACCTCGCCGCTTCTTCCTTCGGGGAAGGCATGCTTGAAGGCGTTGGAGACGAGCTCGTTGACGATGAGGCCGCAGGGGATGGCGGTATTGATGTTGAGGTAGAGTTTTTCGGTGTG
>CAYUKK010000145.1:0-5345 GCA_964445305.1 uncultured Eubacteriales bacterium | reverse complement strand
AGGAGGCCAAGCCAGCCACGAGAGAGGCTGAGCGCTGCTCGGAGGTCAATTTCATGCTTAATATTTATTTAAACGATAAATTTTATAAGAAAAATAAATTTTTAATCAAATCGAATACGCATGCCGTAAGCATCTTCAATTGCGTGATGCGGATGGGTTTCCGGTGCGCCCCCGTCCGTCCTCGCGTCACCCATCCTCCGTCGAGAACACCTGTCGCTTCGAGCCTGGCGGGGACTGGCGCTTTGTCATCCATCCCATCCCTCCTCAAGGAGATTATTGGTATTTGGGCAAATCGGAATATTTTTTGGACTGCCTCATTGTGGACTCTTTTTGGACGAATCGAACTCACGGCTGTTCGAGCCTCGGTCTACTTATGACGGAGGACAATTTCTTTTCGGCTGAATTCCCGCTTCTCTCCCGGCTCAAACTGGACGAAGAGACCATTCTCGTCGAGCCTGGCTCCATCTGCTCCTTGGACAAGCATGGTAGGGGTCAGGCGCAAACGATAACTCTGACCGGCCAACCCCTCGACGGCGAGCCGAAGCGCTTTTTCTTCTCGCGCCACCCGGACGATTTTTAGACCTCGATTGAAGTCCCCGACAGCCGACTCGAGCTGCAGCGGCAGGATTTCGACGGCGGGTTCGAGCTCAAGCTCGATGGTGTCGCGACCGGAAAGGCGGAAAGGAGGAATCCGGACGCGAACACAGGCTGCGGTGGAGAGTTGAGAAGAGACGATCTCGGGTTCAACAGACTGACCGCTAACTGAAGCCCGAATAACCCTGGTCCCAGCTGCCACAACGGGAGAAAAGTCAAGGACAAACGAGTTCCCCGGACGCGATGCGATTTCGAGGCCTATCCATCCGTCCTTTCTTCTATAAAGGAAATCAAAGCTCTCCTCGCCCAGGCGGTAATTTTCCACTCTGACCTCAGGCCAATCAAAAGGAAAGGAAGGGCTGAAAATGAGCTTTCGGGCCGACGCGTCACCGTCAAGGCCTAATAACCCACGCACCAGGGGAAGGACAAGCCCACCGACCGAAAATCCCTGATGAGCTACCCCTTCTTGCGGCCACACATGAAGGTCACCGGAATATAGCTCCGTCGGATGTCCAAGGGCATTGTCAAAGAAATGCCCCGCGTTCCCCATGATCAGGGGAAAGCCCTGGAGCGGACAATGATGACGGTAAAAGGCAAGCGCGGCGTATCCCGTCAGGAAGGGCCAGACGGCTCCGTAATTATAGTTGAGCGGCTCATAGAGGGAGCTCCGCCTGGAGAGGATCCTGATACCCCAGTCGGTTGTGAGCTCGGCTGAAGCGACTTTTTCGAGCATCTTGGCCGCCCGCTCGGGCGAGCTGAGCCCCCAGGCCAAGGCCAGAGTGGGCCACGGCGTCAGCTCTTTTACCTGATGACCTTCGGCGTTGAAGGCATATGCATACTGCTCATTCTCCTGGTCCCAGAACCTGGATTCAAAAGAGGCAAGAGCTTTTTCGGAAAGGGCCGCCGCCCGCCGGACATACCTCATCTCACCGACGAGTTCGGCCAGCTTTTCCATGGCTAAGGCAGCCCGAATCCAGACAGCGGCCAGGTAAATATCGGTCTGGATGCCGGTGAGCTTGCCGAACTCGAGCGCGCCAAGGCCCGCCTTGCGGTTATCCATGAGGCCGTCGCCATCCTCGTCAGTTTTCAAACACCATTCATAGGCTCGGACGATCGACGGCCAGCTCTGGCTGATGAATTCTTTGTCTCCTGTCCGCAGGTAATAATCGTGCATGGCGACAAGGTAGTAGGGAGTGGTGTCCGCGTGGATATAGCCATAGGGATAATCCTTAAACCAGTTGATATAACCAGCCGCCTGAGAAAGCTCGTGAGCCATTTTCCCATCCTCTCGCTGCCACTTCTGCGTAAAAGCCAGCGCCTCCCGCGCCGCATCGAAAGCGCCCAGACTCAAGAGGCTGAGCGAATTGAGATAGGCATCTGTCCCGAAAAACCAGCCAAAGCCAGGCCGGCCGCCCGTCCCCGATGTCCCCAGGCCAGCCACCAAGCCGCGACCGAGGTCAGGGTTATCCACCCGGAGGTTGTCGTAGGAAATCTTAGCCCACTCGAGAGCGAGGTCGAGGCTTGGCTCGGGCGTTTGGAGGCGGAGTGTAGCCTGACGTAAACGCCGGTAATAATCGCGCGCCGCCGTGTAGACTGCCGCCGGATCCTGGGCCAGCTTCTCATAAATTCTCCGGATGTCTTCCCTCTTCCCTTTGCCGCCGGCCAGGATGATGGGGATGAACCTGCCCCTCACCGCATCGGGGTCGTTGACGGCAATCGTGAACTCGTTCGGGGTGTCGGAGAGCATGTGGGCCGGTGTGTAGGAAATTCCCTGTGCTGCCGGCGAGCCGACAAAAGCATGGTTCGTCCGCGTCGGTTCGGAGATGAGATAGGCCTTTAGGTCTCCATCCCAGTAGGCGTACTGGCCGCCTATTCCGGCTGGCCACATCGGCTGGAGGACGGGTAGAAAGCTGGCGACAATAGTCAGCGGCTCGGCCGCGTCGACATAGAGAAAAATCACCGCGCCCGGCTCAGTGATGGAAGTCACAAAAATGGCCCTGACCGTAAAGGATTGATGGGTATAGGTCAGCACGGTGGCAGCTGGTGTCACTTCCACAAAGCGAACAGTCTCCTTAGCGGGAATCGATCTGGCACTGTTCGGGAGAAGAAACGAAAATTCAAAGTTCCGCAGGAGCTTGAGCGGATAGGCCCAGGCTTCGCAGTTCCCGCCCTCCACTCCGAGGATGGCGAACCGCCGGCCGACCTTGTCGAAATAGGTATTGGGCTGGGCCAGCCGACGGAGCGTGATAGCGTCCCTCTCAATCTCGAAAGCTGGGATTGACCCGTCGCGGGCGAAAACAAGCGCCGGAAAAAGGAGAGCGCTGAAGATTCCCGCTAGCATCCAAAATCTGTCCTTAACCTTTCCTTTTGGCATGACTTTCCTCTCGTGGTTAGATTCGAAGAACAAGTTTGACCGTCATGAAAAAGATGAAAAGCCCGGTGATGTCCACGATCGTCGTCAGCGCTGGGCTGGCCACAACAGCCGGGTCAAAGCGGAGTTTCGCCGCCGCCAGCGGCAGAAGGGCTCCGATGAGCGTGGAGCTTATAACCTGAAGCCCAAGAGCAACGCTCACCGCAAGGGCTACAGTCCAGGGCGAAAAAGCGTCCGGCAAGCTCGATTTTCCGCTGAAGAGAAGGACGCGGCTGAAAGCCACTGTGGCCAGCAAGAGGCCGAGCAGGAAGGCCACCTGAGCCTCTTTGAAGATGACCCTCAATGCATCCTTGACGGCGACTTCTTTCAAGGCCAGGGCGCGGACAATCAGGGTGGCTGACTGGCTACCCGTGTTTCCTCCGGTATCGGCGAGCATGGGCATGAAGGAGGCGAGGATGGCAAACTGGAGAAGCAACCCCTCGAAGCTCTGGACGATGTAGCCCGAGACAAACCCGAGCAGGGCCAGAGCCAGCACCCACAGGGACCTGTTCCGGAAATGCTCCCAAGCCGATGTTCGGAGATAAGCGCGCGCCTCGTGAGGACCGGCGATGGCCATGAATTTCTCCATGTCTTCCGTGTGTTCCTGAGTGATGATGTCGATGGCATCGTCATGAGTGATGATGCCGACCAGCGTCTTGTGACTGTTAACCACAGGAAGGGCGATAAGGTCGTATTTCTGGATCTTCCGGGCTGCCTCTTCCTGGTCATCCGTGACCCAAGCAAAAACGATGTCCTGGTGCATGATATCCCGGATGCGCGCCTCGGGTCGGGCCAGGATGAGGTCTTTCAAGGAAATGAAACCGAGCAACTCGCGCTTCTCATCAATCACATAGGCATAATAGATGGTTTCCTTGTCCGGAGCCTCGAGGCGGAGCTTGGCGATAGCTTCGGAGGCGGTCAAATCGGGGGTGAGGGTGGCGTACTCGGAAGTCATGACGGCACCAGCCGTGCCTTCTGGATAGGAAGCGAGCCGGCGGATGTCCTCTCTTTCTGCTTGGGCGAGAGCCGGAAGTATCATCTCCTGTTTTTCCTCGGGCATGCCCTTGAACAAGTCGACTCGGTCGTCGGCCGGCATTTCGGCCAGGAGGGCGGCCAACTCTTCCCGTTTCATGATCTCGGTCATGTCGGTTTGGACATCTTTATCTATATGGCTGAATATTTCGGCCCGCAAGGGAAGCGGAGCATGGCGCAATACTTCCCACGCTTCTTGAGGAGTGAGTGCGGAGATGAAATCGGCGATGACGCTGGGGTGGCCGGACTGGCAGAAAAGACGAAGCTCCTCCGTATTCCTTGTGGCGATGGCCTCCCTCAGTTCAGGAACGAGCAGGGATATTTTCATGGTTCACCTCCCTGGGACTGCGAGGCGCCGCAGCCGGCGGTGAACCGAGGAATTACCTAGCCCAAAGACAAAGATGGCTCATGCCGCTGGCCGTGGCAGGCTGCCCGCACAGTCCAACCAGCCTCCTCCATAGCTCCGGAAGCCAGAGAACTGGCCAGCCGAAACTACTTGGACCATCACATTCACTCATGCCTAATAACCTGTTCACAAGCATCCGTATTATACATCCTCATTTCTTTTTGGCCAAGAGAAAAAACCCAACAACCCACTTTTTTGCGCACTTTCGAGACCAAAAATCACGATTTAGAGCAAAAAAGAGCGTTTTTTTTGGACTAATTCGCTGAAAACAATAAAGATAGGATGGTCCGACCCCCCGCTATGGCGGCGAGGAGGAAGAGGACGATGGCCAGGATGGCATAGGCCATCTCGAAAAATCTTGGTTTCATCATTGTCTGTAATTTCTCGCCAAGTTTGGCCACGATCATATAATAGACAAGGCTACCCAGGCCGCAGGAAATGGCCAGAAGGACCGGTTTGATTCCGTGATGCGTCACCACCCCATGGGAGGTGAAGATGGTAGCCACCGTTAGCCAGAAGACGGGGAGCGTGGGGCTCGAAACATAGAGCATGAAGGTCAACGCCGCCGGACTGCCGCGACGGGGGGGCGGGTTGGACAAGTCAAGCCTCTGGAGACGATGGGTTCTCGCCAGGCGGAGAAGATAGAGCCCAGCCACCACCATGACCAAGCTCCCTACCAATCGAAGCACAAAGACCCACCGGTCAAGGAAAGAAGTCAGGTAAGAGGTAAACACGATAAAGGCATAGCAATAAACGGCATCCAGGACAGCAACGGTCAGGCGGATGGAGATACTCTTCCAGAAGCCGAACCTCAGCGCCTGAGAGAAAGAAAAGAGGTTGATGGGTCCGGGGGGGAGGGAAGCGACGAATCCGACAAGAAGCCCGAGCAAAACAAGCATTGGA
>CAYUKK010000144.1:0-8561 GCA_964445305.1 uncultured Eubacteriales bacterium | reverse complement strand
ATGGTGATGGAAGAAAACTTCTGCCTTTCCTTGTCGCGGTAAATTTTTTTTATTTTTTGGAAGAAAAAGATGTTGACTTTTGAGGAGATAAGGCGGACAAGGTCTGGCACAAGAAAGAAGAGAGCCACGCTGCCGATGAGAGTCAAGACTTGCCTCTTATCGGTGAGGAGATAGAAAATGACCAGAACAAAAGCCAAGGGCCGCATATAGAGCCGCCAGCCGATGATGTCTTTTTCTTGAATGGAAAGTGACGGCAAAAGCTTATTTCTCTTGATGTTGAGGATATTGATGGCCAGGATATAGATGATGATGCTGAGGAGGAAAAAAAGCGGCGGCTTGAGCGGTGAAAAAACAAGGCCGAAAAGGGCCAGCGCGGGGAGAATCACCAGGCCGACGAGTTCGCCCTTTTTCGTAATATAGCTTAAGGAAAGGACGCTGGCTGCTAAGATAACCAGCGAAAAGGGAGGAAGCCAGCCTCGGGCATAAAAAACAACCAGGTAGAGAATCATGATCGCCGTGGCAGTGGCCACACCCTGCCCGCCCCTAAAGCGAAGGTAGAAGGGAAAAACATGCCCAGCGATGGCTGCGACACCGGCCAGATGGACCATCCAACCCGACCCCCCCAGCAAATGGCAAAAAAGCATAGCCAGAAGACCTTTGGCCAGGTCATAGACTGCCGTGACCACAGCCGGCCATAGCCCAAGCACATGATAGGTGTTGAGCGTGCCCGCATTCCCTGTGCCATGGCGCCGGATGTCGATTCCCTTGAGCAGGCGGCCAAGAATATAGGAGGGAGAGATCGAGCCAAGCAAATAAGCACAAAAAAGGATGATGATAATGGACATCCCTGCCTCGTATTATCTCGCGCTCGAACTTGGCCTGTCAAATGCCAGGATGAGTGTGGTAAAATCAAGTCCAGATAAAAATGAGGCTTTTTATTTTTGAGCGAGGAGCAGCCGATGAAAATATTGACTTCAGCCCAGATGAAGGAAATTGACCGTCAAACCATCGAAGAGATAGGAATCCCCGGTCCCGTGTTGATGGAAAACGCCGGACTTCAGGTTTTCCGGGTTTTACAGGCTCTTTTTCCACGTCTCCCTGAGGAACGGGTGATCATTGTCTGTGGGAAAGGCAATAATGGCGGTGATGGGCTTGTCGTCGCTCGTCACCTTCACAACCATGGTGGCCGGCCAGTTGTCCTTCTTCTCGCAGCCAAGGAAGAAGTCAGGGGAGATGCTGGCCTCAACTTGAAGATTGCTGAAGCTATCGGCGTGTCAATTTCCGAAATCCGGACCGAAGCTGAATGGAAAAAACATCGGCGCCTCCTCAGGGGGGCCACGATCATCATCGATGCTATTTTTGGCACCGGCCTATCCCAGCCGGCCCAGGGTCTCTATGCGCTCGCCATCGGGGATATCAACAAAACGAGCGCTTTCAAGCTTGCCGTCGATATCCCGTCAGGCCTTTCCTCCGACACGGCCGAGATCATCGGTCCAGCGGTCCGAGCCGACCTGACCATTGCTCTGGGAGCTGCGAAAATTCCCCATGTTTTTCCGCCTGCCGAGGAGTATGTCGGAGATTTTCTCGTGGCCAATATCAGTTTGCCCCCCCATTTTTTGGTGGCGACGAACCTCAACTTAGACATGACCGAAAGAGCGACATTACTGCCTCTTTTTGAGCGGCGAAAAAGAGATAGCCACAAAGGAAGCTATGGTCACCTTCTCATCATCGCCGGCTCACTGGGTAAAACGGGTGCGGCCGTGATGGCCGCTCGGGCAGCCTACCGAATGGGCGCTGGTCTCGTCACTGTGGCCACGCCTCGAACTTGCCTCCCCATCATCGCTCGTTCGATGGTTGAGCTCATGACCGAACCGCTCGACGAAACAGAAACAAGAACAATTTCGGCGACGGCGTTGCCGAGGGTCCAAACCCTGGCTGAGGGCAAAGACGCTATCGTCCTCGGCCCCGGCTTGTCGACGCAAGAATCCACATGCGAGTTTGTCTGGGAGTTCGTTTCCCGGGTTAGAAAACCCCTCATCATCGATGCCGATGGGATTAACATTCTCGCCCTCAAGCAAGAATTGCTGGAGAGGTTGCCAAAACCAGCCATCCTGACCCCGCATCCGGGTGAGTTCGCCAGGCTGTTGGGAGTCAGCGTTGCCGAGGTCCTCCGCAAGAAACTTGAGCTTGTTCCCGCTTTCGCCGAACGATACGGAATTTACCTTGTCCTCAAGGGATACCGGACGCTGGTTGGGGCACCGGATGGTCGAGTCTTTGTTAATCCCACCGGCAACCCGGGCATGGCCACGGGCGGAACCGGAGATGTCTTGAGCGGCATGGTAGGAGCGCTGCTAATGCAGCACCACGACCCTCTCTTGGCGGCGCTCGCCGCTGTCTACCTCCATGGTCTTAGCGGCGACCTCGCCGCTGAAAAAACGGGTGAGCGAGCTCTCGTCGCCTCCGACCTCATCCGCTTTCTGCCTCGAGCCATCCATTCCTTGGAGGAAGAAGCCCAGGCCTTTTAGAGTCGAGCCGGATAGTTTGTGGCGGATGAAGCTAAAAAGACAGTTGTTAGGTGCCCGAACGATGACGAGCATCACCCGCTCAGAAGCAGAAACTATCCAACTGGCGCGGAAGTTGGCCAAGGATTTCCGCGGCCAGGAGGTCGTCCTTCTCATGGGTGAGCTCGGCGCTGGCAAGACGATCTTCGCCAAGGGTATCCTCGCCGGGCTGGGATTAAGAGACCTGAACCAGGTGTGCAGTCCTTGCTTTACTCTCTTGAACATCTACCAGGCAAAGTTCCCGGTTTTTCATTTCGACCTCTACCGGCTTGACCGGGAAGGTGATATCCTCGACCTCGGCTGGGAAGATTATCTCGATCGCGGTGTGATTATCGTGGAATGGGGAGAGAAACTCCCGATTGATTTGGCGGCCATTCGAGTTGTCATCGCCAGGGGAAAAAACAACGAGCGGCATATCCAGATTGAATTACCTCGCTCCGTTCGTCCAGACGAAAGAAGGCTTCCCAAGGCCTAGCCCGAAAGAAATCAATTCTCTCCGGACGGCCGCCTACCATTCTTGGCCCATAAGCTGAAGGTCGAGCTGGAAGTTCCCAAGGCCATAGATTTGCCAAGCCATTTATTTCAATGGGGCAAGCCAAAAATATAATAGATGAGGCAAAGTAATCCCAGCACCACCGATCCGGCGTTCAATTCTTTGACCCTGCCCGCGATGAGCTTGAATAAGGGGTAAAGGACGAGTCCGGCCGTCAGGCCATTGGCGATATTGTAAGTGAAAATCATCATGACGATGGTGGCAAAAGCCGGAATCGACTCGGTCAAGTCCGCAAACTTGATTTGCGTCACCGACCCCATCATCAGCAGCCCGACGGCGATCAAGGCTGGCCCGTAAGCATAGCGGAGCTGCTGAAGCGGCTCAACAAGCGGGATAAAAAAAAGGCAAAGGAGAAAAAGCAAGCCGGTGGTGATGGCCGCCAGCCCGGTGCGGGCTCCCTCTCGGATCCCTGTTGCCGACTCGATGTAAGCGCCGCTCGTCGAGGTGCCGACAAGAGCGCTGAACATACAGCTCGCCGCGTCGACCATCATCGGCTTCTCAATGTCAGGAAAATTACCCTGTTCATCGAGCATCTTGCCCGCTGCGCCAACACCAACGAGTGTCCCGAGCGTGTCGAGGAAGCTCATCAGGAACAGCGTCAGGAGGATGGGCAAGAAGCTGAGATTGAGGACGCCGGCGATGTCCAGCTTGAAAGCGATGGGCGCGAGGCTATATTTGCCGGCAAAAGGAAGGGCGACTATCGCCTCGGGCGATTTCCCCAGCCCGACTGCATAGCCAACGAGTGCCGTGATGATGATGCCGAGGAGAATGCCGCCCCGGACTCGGTGATGGAGGAAAAAGCTGATCAGGAGGAACCCGACAACGGCCAGGAGCACGGCCGGGCTACGGAGGTTGCCGATTTTGACAGGCACATCAGGAGCAGCGAGGAGAGAGGAAGAGCCCTTGATCAATGCCCGCGGGTCCATCCCCTCGACGGCGCTGGTCACGATTCCCGTCTCGTAGAGACCGATGAAAGCCAGAAAGAGGCCGATGCCGACGGCAAAGCTGTGTTTTAAGCTCGGAGAGATGGAATTGGCCAGCCAGGAGCGAATGCGGAGGAGGGTGATCAGGGCAAAGACAAGGCCGCTAACAAAAACCGACCCCAACCGAAGCTGCCAGCCAATCCCCATGGCAGCCAGGCCAAAGGCGATGAACGCATTCTCACCCATGTAGGGAGCTACGGCAATCGGTCGGTTCGCATAGAAACCCATGAACAGCGACCCAAAGGCAGCAGCCAGAATGGTGGCCACAGTGCTCGGGCCCTCAGGAATTCCGGCAAAGCTCAGGATGGCCGGGTTAACAACGATAATATAAGCCATAGTGATGAAGGTAGTGAGCCCGCCCAGGACTTCGACCCGAGCCGTCGTCCCTTTTTCCTTTAGCCCGAAGAAGCGCTCGCTTAGAGGAAAAGCCATCTTCCACCTCCTCCGCGTGGCTAAAATATACCCCCCTCAAGCTGATGTCAAGAAACCGAATTGCCTCACTTAATATCTATACGAAATTGATTCGTTGCCTCACGAGAAAATCTACACGAAATCATCTTGCCATCTGGCCGGTAGAGCCCTTAAATATCGGGGTGATATTCGCCAGGAGGCAAGGACATGGGATTAGAGATGAAAGTTAAGCGACCAGTGTTAGAGGAGCTGGGCAAAAGGTATCAGAGAGGCTCGAAGAGGGAAAAGGGACTAGTATTGGAGGAGTTTGTTGGTCTTACCGGTTATCATCGCTGTTATGCCAGCTGGTTATGGCGCCACTGTGGTCGGAAAGTCATCTTATCAGCCTCAACGCCACCGATGTGGCCTCCGGTTGGATAGAAACCGAGGCCTTACGTAATCGAGCTCAGGTCTGGACCTTCCAGGCTCTGGAGAGGATAAAAGAGAGATTGCCTTTTCCCCTGCTGGGGATAGACTCAGATAAAAGACAGAGATAGATGGGCTAAAAGACAGGCTGTGGCGGCTACAAAGAACAAAGAGAAACTGCACAAATTTTCGTATAGATTCTTACGTGAGGCAATGAATATTCTTTCATATAAATTTTCTAGTAAGGCAACAGGACAGACATAAGAAAATTATCTTACTCTTAGTGCTTCGAGGCGGGCCTTAGCGTCCTCGACTTCGGGCGTGCCGGGATCGGCGTCCTTCCAGAGCTCGAGGAAGCGCCGGTAGCGGGCGGCGGCTTTGGCCTTCGCGCCTTTTTTCTCGTACAGCTTGGCCAGACGATAATGATAGAGCGCGTTGATCAGCCGTCTGTCTTGGCTATTAGGATCAAACGTCACGGCTTTTTCATACTCGGCGAAGGCCCTCGGGAGATCGCCTGCCTGCTCATAGGCCCGCGCCAGAAAATCCTTGAGAGAAAACAAATGCAAATTGATTTGGGATGTTGCGAAATCTAAACCAGGTATTCCATCCGTCTCATCGGATAGAGTTTCCAAAAACTTGATGGCTTTTTGGGAATCGCCCTCTTTGAGAACTATTTCTGCTGCGAGATAATTCGACTTAATGGTGAACAGCCTTCTTGTATAAGAGCTGATGCCTTTGGCTCCGGACAGAAGGGATTTTAATCCCTCGAGCCTCGCTTTTGCAGCATCAATGTTTTCTTGCTTAATATCTACTAATCCCATAGCAAAGCTGTAGTCCGCTTCTATAAGCTCTCTATCTTCTGGATAAGCTTTTATGGCCCCATCGAAAAAACTCAGGATATAGTCTTGACTGAGCTCCGGGTCACCCCTTTGACAATAAATCAGGCCCAAATAGTAGTCGGCCCAGAATTGAACCGCGAATTTTATTTCTTCTCGATTCTGCGCACGTTCTCAAACTCGCTCTTTGCCCGGGCTAGAGCTCCAAGCCAGTAATAATACAGTCCCTTTATCATATGGCCATTCCATTTCCAGCGCGGGGCTTGAGCTCTCAGGATGCACTGATCGAGATAACTTATCGCCTGGGAATAGTCTCCTTTAAAAGCCAAAACATGGGCTAATCCAAAATAGGATGCAAAAAAATCTGGGTTTAGTTTAATGACCTCACCGTATTTTGCGATGGATTCATCCAGCTTTCCCCAGAGAAAATAGACTTCGGCTAATGAATCCAAAGGGTTGACATCGCCGGGCCTTGAGGCGGCACACCTCTTCAGCACCCCAACAGCTTTTTCATAGTTGCCGATTCTGGCATACATGGATCCAAGAGAATTAAGGGCCCAAGGATCATTTGGGTCAAGCTCGAGAACAAGTTCATACTGTTTGATCGCTTTGTCAAACTGCCCTGCTGCGCGCAACCTATTAGCCAAAACGCGCTGCGCAGCCTTATCGCGGGGATATTTATTGACAATTTCGTCTATTAGGCTATCATGTTTCTCTGAATTTCCTTCGACATCGCCCGCATAGGACGCCTCAATCCAAAGGCGTTCTTTTTCTGTCGCCTTCTCGGAATAGGTCCTGGCTTTTTCGTAGGCGGCACTCGCTTCCTGCATTTGACCGAGCTGAATGCAGGTCCGGGCGAGCAAGCGATAAGCCGAGGCAAATTCCGGGTCAAGCTCTACGGCTTTCTCCAGATACTTTTTGGCGTTCTCCTATTCAAGTCTGTCCCATTCCTCTCTGCCTCTGACGAAATAATTATAAGCTTCTGCGGAACTCGTGGTGACATCGGCAATCCTGGTCTGATACGCATCAATCTTCTGCCTAGCGATGCCCATGCCTTCGGCAATTTTCTTGCTCAGCTCGTCGATCTGCACTTTGAGGATGCTGTCCACTCCATCGCCGCGCGCGCTGGCAACCGTCAAAAGGCGTTTCGTCTCCACATCCAGCACTTTGACGTCCGTCATAAATGTGTCGCCGGCTTTGACAAAACTTCCCAAGACAATGGCCTTGATGCCTCCCCGCCGACAGGCTGCAAATCCGGAATCTCTGTCGATTGTGTTCAGGTCGCTCTTGCCGAGCTGCTTGAGAAGGTCATGTAGCCTCTCCCAGGTCGCCACATAGCTAAAGAATCCGGTGTTTTCCAGGTTCGTGATCAGCAAGTTGGGGATGGATTTCTGGAAAATATCATAAGCTTTCTCGCCAGTCTGGTTCTCAAAGCTGATGACGGCGATGGAGTTTTCGATGGGCGGGGCAGGGGCAACTTCTTTGCGTGGGATAAAGCGCCAGAGGACGGCGGCAGCAAGGACGAGGACAAGGAAAATGAAGGCAGGAACAAAGAGCTTTTTTAGCTTGAACTTGACCGTAATCTCCCGTGCCGAGATTGGCTCGCGCCTGGGCACGATTCGCGCAGTACCAGGGATGGCGCTCTCGATAACAGCCAGGTTGGACACCATCTCCTCAGCGGTTTGAAACCTCTTCGTCCGGTCCTTCTCCAGGCATCTGAGGATAAGTCGGTTAAGGTCCTCGGGGATTTGTGGATTGATCTTCCGGGGCGCCTGAGGGGCCTCATATTTTTGCTTATGAGCCACGGCAAGAGGCGTCTCCCCTTCAAACGGGACACGGCCGGTGACCATCTCATAGAGGATAATGCCCAGGGCATAGATGTCCGCCCTAGAGTCCGCTTCCTTTCCCTCAACCTGCTCCGGTGACATGTATTCCGGCGTGCCGATGATCGCACCATCGGCCGTGATCGCCCCGCCATGCCGCCACCGGGCAATCCCGAAATCCATGATTTTGGCATTGCCCTCTTTATCAATCATGATATTGCCCGGCTTGAGGTCCCGGTGGACGATGCCGATCCGATGGGCTTCGACCAACCCTTCCGAAACCTGTTTGGCGATGGAAACCGCCGTCCCTGCGGTTAGCTGCTTCATTCTCCGAATGACGCTTTTGAGGTCCTCCCCCCCCGGACATACTCCATGGTAATGTAATAGGTGCCTTTTTCTTCGTTCATGTCATACATGCGGCAGACGTTGCGATGACTGATTTCCCGGGCGATTTTTAACTCGTTGCGGAAACGATCAATTGTTTTTTTCTCGAGGGCAATCTCCGGCCTGATCAGCTTGAGGGCGACCTCCCCTTCGATTTTCTTGTCATAGGCCCGGTAGATCTTCCCCATGCCTCCCCGGCCGAGCTCCTCGATGATCTCATACCGGCTGGCGAAAACGGTTCCCCTTGTCAGTTCTTCGCCGGGAGTTTCCAGCGTCATCGTTTTAGAGACGGAAATATCTCCCGCCAGGTCGAGCTTCGTCCCGCATTCTTTGCAGAACTTGGAATCCAGCGTGTTTTCAAACTGGCATTTCGGGCACTTTATTGTCCCCTCAATCCTTTTTTGTGCTGAATAAAAGAATACAATCTTGGAACATTAGAGTCAAACTCTTTCAAGGGCGGCACCTTGGGGAACGTCCCGCCGGCTATTTAACGGGTCCCAGGTACTTATTCAAGAAAGCCTGTGTTTCCTTGATGATTTCACCCGTTGGAACATAGTGGTCCGTCTCGTAAAGCTTCAGGAATTTATCCTGCGGGGGAGTCCCCA
>CAYUKK010000143.1:0-12346 GCA_964445305.1 uncultured Eubacteriales bacterium | reverse complement strand
TGCACCGTCACCGTGAAGATGACCCCGCGGGGCCGGCCGTTGATGATCATCGGCTCGTAGACCCATTGCCGGACGGCATCGATAGCCGCCTGGTCGAGAAGGGGGATGGACCGGAGCACTTTGACGTTCTGGACACGGCCGTAGATATCCGTTGTTGCCTCGAGAATGACGGTGCCCTCGACCCGTGCCTGCCTGGCGATCTCCGGATAGATGGGGTCAACACGTTTGATGAGCTTCGGCTGCTTGATCTCGCCGATGGCTCTGACTGGCGCCTCGACCTCGCCGACGACGCCACCGAGCACTCCACCGACGATGCCGCCGAGCACTCCGCCCACCACACCGCCTTCCACACCGCCTTCGACGCCGCCCTCAACTCCGAAATCGGAGATCTGCTCTTCGGCAATCTCCTCCGGAATTTCGACAGGGGCGACGAGTTTTCCTGCTTCGGCCGTCGCTTGGGCCTGAACGGGCTTGATCCGCGTTTTGGCTTGAGAACCGGAGCGTTTCTTGGCCGGAGGCGGGGGTGGAGGCGGCGGTGGGGGCGGGGGAGCGAGAAAAGCGCTATAGATTTGAACCTCGGGCAAGCTTCCCGTGTTAAGAAGGGGCAGGATGACCAGCATGGCCGCGAGAATCAGATGAGCGGCCAGCGACATGGGCAAAACAACAGCCCTGAGCTTAAGATTCTTTTCGGGCACGATGAAGCTATCCTGAAACATGCTCACCTCCTTCGGGCGGCGGTTATCCAGGTGTACCGTGAGCGCCGCTCTGACTCGAGCGGGGAACTTTTCCCAATAGGCTTCGGCTTGAGGCGCCGGCGAGAGCGAGCAGGCGAAAGCGTCGAGCTCGCGCAAGAAGTCGAGCTCCGTCCGACAATCGGCACATTCCCGGAGATGTTCCTCGACGCAGGTTTTTTCCCTCGGCTCGAGTTCGTCGTCCAGATAAGCGCCCAGGAGTTCTTGGATGGCCTGGTGTCTCATCAGCTTCTCCTCAGGTAGTCGGCCATGCTTTCTTTGAGTTTTTTCCTGGCCCGGTTAAGGCGAGACATGACTGTTCCGGGCGGGATAGAGAGGACTCGAGCGATTTCCCGGTAGCTCAGGTTCTCGAAAGCTCTGAGAGCGAAGATAGTCTTCTGGTCGTCGGGAAGCTCACGGAAAGCCTCGCGAAATTTCTTCTCCATCTCGGTTCTCTGGAGGGATTCCGGAGGGGCCTCTGGCGGAGAGGACAGGAAACCGCTTCGGGTCACGCTTGCCTCCTCGGCCAGCGGCCTTTCCTGTTTCCGTATCTTAAGATAATTGAAGCAGTTGTTGAGGGCGATGCGGCGTAGCCAGGAATAGAAGTCATGGCCGTCGATAAAATGAGGGAGCGCCAGGTAGGCCTTGACGAATGTTTCTTGGGCGAGGTCGTCAGCCGCCTGGTGCGCCCCGGTGAGGCGGTGGCAGAGAATATAGATGAATTTCTGGTATTTCCGGACGAGCAATTCAAAGGCGTCCAGGTGTCCCTTTTTCGCTCTGGTGATGAGTTCATGGTCATTGGCACTTTCTGGCCTCATTGGCGCTCCCGTCTCTTATACAATCGAAGCCGACGTTTATTCCGTCTTCTGGGCAGCCTTTTTTGCGCTGTTCATTGAAAGAGAGAGCAAATCGCGTGCCAATAGCTGAAAGCTGGTCTGGCCATGGAGTGGGTGGATTGGATTGGAAGCCTGTCGGGAACGTTCCGGTAAAGATATTTTACACCCTGTAAATTTTTTGAGCAGCGTGGCTCTGGAGCCACGGCCGAAAAGACCGTTTGGTGCCCTGGGGAACAGGCGAGGAGTTTGGGTGAGAAAGCCCGTCGAAGCCTGAGCGGGCATGGTTTCTCGAGCCAAGCGAGAGAAGAGCGAAGGCTGAGTCGGAGCGAGTTTCCTCACTGGGGAAACGAGCGGGCTTCGCAATCCCAACTCCGAGCCTGGCGCGGGGGTGAAGACCGACAGGACTCATCAGCTTCCTTTCAGCAGTTCAGGGAAACCCCTAATTTTTGACAGTCATGGTTGCGTGTGTTAAATATCGGGCCGAGTTTCTTTGAGTAATGACGCCTCGCCAGAGAATCCAAAATCTCCTCGTGGGAAAGCCCGTGGACAGGACACCTTTCTGCCCCGCTGTCTATGAGCATAAGGCAGCGCTCATCGGGGCAAGCCCTTCTCAAATGGCCCGTGATGTCGGCCTCTTCGAGAAGGCGTTGATCCGTGAGGTTGAAATCTACGACCCGGATATGCTCGTTGTCGGCTGCGACGTCTATAACGTCGAAGCTGAAGCGGCTGGATGTGCGGTTTTTTACCCCGATTCCAACGACGTGCCGAGAGTGGTGGAGCGCGTTTTGTCCGTCGGCGGGAATCTCTCCAAGGTTAAGCTCCCTGACCCGGCCAAGGCCGGTCGGATGCCGCTTCACCTGGAGGTTGGCCGGCGCATCCAGGAACGTTTCGGCAAGGAGAGGATTGTGCGCGGGGCTCTGAGCGCGCCTTTTTCTCTCGCCTCAGAACTCGTCGGCCCGGAGAGCCTCCTTGTGGCGATGATGGATATGCCCGACTGGGTGGCCATGCTCCTTTCGCTTACCTCTGAAATGGTCAAATCTTACGGCCGAGCTTTCGTTGAGCGGGGGCTGGGCGTCATCCTTTTTGATTCCCATGCCTCGCCGCCGCTGACCTCGCCGCAGCTCTATCGGAGGCTCATCCTTCCGCCGACGGCAGCGGTCATCCGTTATTTTCGGGAAAAGCTCGGCCTCCCTCTGGTGCCTTATATCATGGGCGGCGATACGACTGTCCTTGTCGAAGATATTCTCAGGACGGGTGCTAACAACATTCTCTGCGACTTCAGGGCAGATTTGGGTTTCTTTGTCAGGCGACTCAAAGAGGAACCGATTCTTCTTCGGGCTAACCTCGACCCCGCCTTTCTCTACAGCCAACCGGTGGACCGGGTTAAGGAGAAAGTCCGGGAAGTGCTAACCATTGGTCGTCAGCATCCTCGTTTTCTGATGGGGACAGGAATTCTCCCTTACGATATTGGTCCAGAGAAAGTTATCGCCGTCAGGGAAGTTCTTTCTTCCGAACCGATTTAGGCTATCGGCCGCAGCCTGCGACATTCTTCTTTCCTCGATCGTCCATGGAATAAGAGAGGAAGAAGAGCAGCGTGCAAGGCCACAGGAAAAGACTTCGCGAAAAATTCTTGCGCGGCGGCCTCAACGGCTTCCTCGATTACGAGATCGTGGAGCTCCTCTTGACCCTGGGCACACCCCGCCGTGACTGTAAAGAGCAGGCCAAGGAAGCCTTGAGGCAGTTCAAGACGCTGAGTGGCGTTCTCGAGGCCAGTCCGCACGAGCTCCAGAGGATCAGGGGCATCGGGCCCCACAATGTTTTCGGGATCAAGTTTGTCCATGAGGTCTCCCGTCGTTTCCTTCGGGAGCGGATGATGAGGAAGACCTATTGCCGTTCCTCACGGGAAGTCTTTGATTATCTTTTTCATGCTTTACGCGACCTGAAAAAGGAAACCTTCAAAGTGCTTTTTCTGGACGCCAAGAACCAGATTCTTGAGGAGAAAACGCTCTTCGAGGGAACGATCGACTCGAGCGTTGTCTATCCGAGGGAAATCATCAAGGATGCCCTGAGGTATGAAGCGACGGCCCTCATCTTTGTCCATAACCACCCATCGGGCGACCCGGAACCGTCCCTCTGCGACAAGGACATCACGAGGGAGCTCGTTCTTGCTGCCAGGCTGATGCAGCTCAGGGTGCTCGACCACATCATCATCGGCAACAACTGCTATTTCAGCTTCGCTGACCAGGGCCTTATCGAATCCTACGAGTTCGAATCCCTCCACTCGTAAATTCTGGTTGAAGGGAAGAAGGAGAACGGGTAAACTCAGGCCAGGAAGGTCAACATGAAAGAAGAAAGCAAAATGGGTAGCCACGTTAAGTTGAGGCCCATCGAGGAGGTCGCTGAGCGGGCCGAAGTTCCTGTTGATTGCCTGGAGAAATACGGCTCTTTCAAAGCAAAAATCATCTGGCCTGAGCCGATAGAAAACCTCCCCAGACGGGGAAAGCTCGTCCTCGTCACGGCCATGACCCCAACCCCAGCCGGTGAGGGGAAGACGACCGTCGCTATCGGCCTGGCTGATGCTTTGAACAGCCTCGGGAAAAAAGCCATCGTTTCTCTCCGGGAACCGTCGCTCGGCCCTGTTTTTGGCCTCAAGGGAGGGGCGACGGGAGGAGGCATGGCTCAGGTCGTACCCAGCGACGACATCAACCTCCACTTTACCGGCGACCTTCACGCCATAACCTCGGCCCATAATCTTCTCGCCGCTATGGTCGACAACCGCATCCATTTCGACGGCGTGTGCGGGCTCATCGATTGCCGGACCGTCACCTGGAAGCGGGTCATGGACATGAACGACCGGGTGCTGAGGGAAATCGTCGTTGGCATCGGCGGGCCTCTCCAGGGCATTGCCCGTGAGACGGGCTTCGAGATCACGGCCGCCTCTGAAGTCATGGCCATCCTCTGCCTGTCGGCGAGCTTGAAAGAGCTCAAGGAGAGGCTGGGCAATATCGTCGTCGGGTATGACACCGAAGGCAAGCCGGTTTTCGCGCGCCAAATTAAAGCCGAAGGAGCGATGGCAGCTCTCCTGAAAAACGCTATCCATCCGAACCTCGTCCAGACTCTTGAAGGAACACCCGCCCTCATCCACGGTGGACCCTTCGCCAACATCGCCCACGGGACGAGCTCCATCATCGCCGGTCGCCTGGCTTTGAGTTTGGCCGATTACGTCGTCACTGAGGCCGGCTTCGCTTCTGACCTCGGCGCTGAAAAGTTCTTTGATATCGTTGTCCGAACTGGCCACATGCCCCCGCCTGACGCCTGCGTTCTCGTCGCCACACTCCGAGCCCTTAAGCTCCACGGCGGGGTGGACCTCAAGGACGTCAAGGAAGAAAACCCGGATGCCGTGGCCCGCGGTTTCGCCAACCTCGAAAAGCACGCTGAGAACCTGAGGCTTTTTGGCGTTCCTTTTGTCGTCGCTCTGAATCGATTTCCCGAGGATAAAGACAAGGAAATGGAGACGCTCATCGCCCTTTGCCGGAAGACGGGGGTTCGGATCGCCTTGACCGAAGTCTATAACAAGGGGGCTAAGGGAGGCCAGGAGCTGGCCCGAGAAGTCATGGCCGCCATCCAAGAGGATAAGCACGAGTTCCATTTTCTTTACTCCCTCGACCTATCGCTCTTCGATAAAATAGACATCATCGCCAAGAAGATTTACGGCGCCGGCGGTGTGGCCATGGAGGGGAAGACGCGGCGGAAAATCCTCCGCCTGGAAAAGGATGGGTTTGGCCGGCTGCCCGTCTGCATCGCTAAGACCCAGTACTCCCTCTCTGACGACGAGGAATTGCTGGGCCGGCCAGAAGGTTTTACCCTCATCGTCACAGATGCTTCCCTGAGTGCGGGGGCTGGTTTCGTCGTTGTCTACTGCGGGGATATCATGACCATGCCCGGGCTGCCGAATTCTCCCTCAGCCGAGAAGGTCGATGTCACCGATGACGGCGAAATCATCGGCCTGAGCTAAATCCCCTCCTCTTTATCCGACGGCGGTTTACAGAACCTTTCCATTATGATACAAGAATAGAGCTCTTAAATTCTTCGCGAAAGGATTGATCGATGTGTGAGAAACGGGATGTCTTCATCGTCAGCGCGGCTCGAACGCCCATCGGCGTTTTTCTGGGCGCGCTCAAGGATTTTACGGCACCCGAGCTTGGAGGAATCGCCATCCGGGAGGCACTCCGACGGGGGAACGTTCCCGGCGAGGCTGTGGATGAGGTCATCATGGGTAACGTCGTCTCGGCCGGCATCGGACAGGCGCCCGCCAAACAGGCCGCCGTCAAAGCCGGCATCCCCTATACGGTCAGCTGCTTCGCCGTTAACAAGGTCTGCGGCTCCGCCCTCAAGGCGGTGGCCCTGGCCGCCCAGGTGATCCAGCTCGAGGAGAAGGAAGTCGTGGTCGCCGGCGGCATGGAGAGCATGAGCCGGGCTCCCTATCTTGTCTGGGGCCTCAGGGAAGGTGTCAAATTCGGTGATGTCCAGATGAAGGATGCCATGATTCTCGATGGCCTGTGGTGCGCCTTCGACAACGTCCACATGGGAAACACCGGCGAGGTCATAGCTGAAAAATTTGGCGCCAGCCGGGAAGAGCAAGATCAGTACGCTCTGAGCAGCCACCAGAAAGCCATCCACGCCATCGACAAGGGTTATTTCCAGGAAGAAATCGTGCCCGTCACCATTCCCCAGAAAAAGGGCGAGCCCATCCTCTTTGCCGTCGACGAGGGGCCGCGCCGCGACACAACCCTGGAAAAGCTGGCCAGGCTCAGGCCAGTGTTCAAGAAGGATGGCACGGTCACGGCTGGAAACGCCTCGGCCTTGAATGACGGCGCCGCCGCCGTGGTCGTCGCTTCCGAGCAGGCGATCAAGGACAGGGGTCTCAACCCGCCGCTGGCGCGCATCCTGGGCACGACGACCAACGGGGTCGAGCCCTCCATGGTCATGTATGCGCCCAAGGGAGCGATAGAGAAGCTCCTGGCCAACGTCGGCTGGAAGATTGAGGAAGTGGATTTGTTCGAAATCAACGAGGCTTTCTCCGCCCAGCTCGTTGTCCTGCTCAAAGAGCTCAAGCTCGATCGGGAGAAAGTCAATGTTCATGGTGGAGCGGTTGCTTTAGGGCATCCCATCGGCGCGACCGGCGCCCGCATCCTGACGACACTCGTCTATGCCCTCAAGCATCGCGGCCTCAAAAAGGGTGTGGCTTCCCTGTGCCTGGGTGGTGGCGATGCTGTGGCCATGGCCATCGAGATGGTATGACCGCCCAAGAAGGGGAAAGAAAAATAAAAGATAAAGGACTAGAAAAAAAGGAGGGAAAATGGACATTAAAACGATCGGAATAGTAGGAGCCGGGACGATGGGCGGCGGCATCGCCCAGGTCGCCGCAGCCTCCGGTTTTTCGGTCCTGCTCAATGACGTGGATGAGGCTTACCTCGAGCGCGCCCTCAAAGGAATGGACAAGAGCTTGGCCAAGCTCATCGAGAAAGGAAAAATCACCGAGGGCAAGGAAGCCATCCTCGCCCGGGTCAAGCCCACCCCCCACCTTGATGAGTTCAGAGCTGCCGATTTTGTTGTCGAAGCTGTGTTCGAGGATTTCGAGGTCAAGAGAAATGTCCTCCGGGCACTGGACACGATTTTAGCGCCCGAGGTCATCCTGACCTCCAACACCTCCTCAATCTCCATCACCCGCCTGGCCGCCCAGACCAGCCGACCGGACCGGTTCATGGGCATGCACTTCATGAATCCAGTCCCGCTCATGGCTCTGGTCGAGCTTGTTCGGGGCCTCGCCACGTCCGAGGAGACGTTTGCCACCGTCAAGGCTCTGGCTGAGAAAATTGGCAAAGTGCCAGTTGAAGCCAACGATTTCCCCGGGTTCATCTCCAATCGGATTCTCATGCCCATGATCAACGAGGCTGTCTATGCCCTGATGGAGGGTGTTGGAACGGCTGGGGCCATCGACACGGTCATGAAGCTTGGTATGAACCACCCGATGGGACCGCTCGCCTTAGCCGACCTCATCGGCCTGGATGTCTGCTTGTCCATCATGGAAGTTCTCTACGACGGGTTCAAGGACCCCAAGTACCGGCCCTGCCCGCTGCTGCGAAAAATGGTGGATGCTGGCTATTTGGGCCGCAAGACCGGTCGTGGATTTTATACCTATTAGGACGGTCGACAATCCCGGCCTTCTTGAGCAATCAGCCGCTGCGCCGCTCCGGAATGGCCAGGTTAAGGTATGGCGGTTTGGGAGAGGCGTTCCTCCATTAAGATCGAGCAATTCCAGGCGGCGCATAAAGCCTTGCACCACGAGGAATTGGGGGTTAGACCATCCGGGTGAGGATTGGTCCCGTTTATGGTAGAATAAAGGAGAACTTTCCGCCGTCGTGGTAAAAAATCCTGGATAAAGGCGTCTTTTATGATGAGGAGGAAAAAATGAAGGGCGAAGACATAGACCAGAAGCAAGCGTCGCGAGCTCGGGCCATCGAAGCGGCTGTTTCCCAGATTGAAAAGCAATTCGGCAAAGGCTCGGTGATGAAGCTGGGCCAGAAGGAGGCGGCCATCAAAGTGGAGGCCATCCCCACCGGCTCGATTGCTTTTGATTTGGCCCTGGGAATAGGCGGCTTTCCCCGCGGAAGAGTCGTCGAGGTTTTCGGGCCTGAGGCGACTGGGAAAACGACGCTGGGCCTCCATGTCATCGCTGAGGCCCAGAAGCGAGGGGGCCAGGCGGCCTTCATCGACGCCGAGCATGCCCTCGACCCCCATTACGCCGCCAGCGTCGGTGTGGACGTGGATAACCTCCTCATCTCCCAGCCTGACTATGGTGAGCAGGCGCTCGAAATCGCCGAGGTCCTCGTCCGGAGTGGCGCTGTCGATGTCATCGTCGTCGATTCTGTGGCCGCGCTCGTGCCCAAAGCCGAGCTCGAAGGCGAAATGGGCGATGCCCACATGGGCCTCCAGGCCAGGCTCATGTCCCAGGCGCTGCGCAAACTCACGGCCATCGTCAGCCGCTCGAATACATGTTTTATCTTTGTCAACCAGATCAGGGAGAAGATCGGTGTTTTCATCGGCAGTCCGGAGACGACGACGGGCGGCCGAGCCCTCAAGTTCTACGCTTCTATGCGCATCGATATTCGCCGGATGACAGCCTTGAGGGAGGGCGAGAATATCATCGGCAACAGGGTCAAAGTCAAAATTGTCAAGAACAAGATGGCGCCGCCCTTCCGCGAAGCGGAGTTCGATATCATCTACGGCAAGGGAATTTCCAGGGAAGGCGACCTCGTCGATTGCGGCGTCAACGTCGGGCTCATCGAAAAAACCGGCACCTGGTACTCTTACAAGGGAGAAAGGCTCGGCCAGGGTAGAGAAAACGTCAAGAAGCTTTTCCAGGAGAACCCGGAGTTGGCTGACCGGGTGGAAAAGGAAATTCGCCAGAAGCTGGGCCTTCTTCCGCCCGAAAAAGAAGCGAAAGAAGAGAGAGAAGAAAAAGAAGGCAAAGGGAAGTGAAGCGGCGGGAATTCGTGACCGCGGCCGGGGTTGGAGGGGCGGCCATTCTTTCGAGACTCGCCCTTCCCATAAAAGCTAAGTTTGAGGAGGAAAGAACAATGGCTTATACGGCAAAGGATTACAACAAGCTCATCGGCATGCCCGGGTTTAGTGAGACGTTGCTCAAGAATCATTTCACTCTGTATCAGGGGTATGTCGTCAACACAAACAAGGTTCTCGAGACACTATCCCAGATGCTGAAGGAGGGTAAAACCGCGAACCCCGAATTCGCCGAACTCAAGAGGCGACTGGGGTGGGAGTTTAACGGCATGCGCCTCCATGAGTACTATTTCGAGAACCTGGGCGGCAAAGAAGCGCTCAACGTCGGGGGAAAGCTTGGCCAGAAAATAGCCACCGACTTCGGAAGCTACGACGCCTGGGAGAAAGATTTTAAGGCCACGGGCGCGATGCGGGGTATTGGCTGGGCAGTCCTCTATGAGGATATAGCTAACGGGAAGCTCATCAACTTCTGGATTAACGAGCACGATGTCGGCCATCCGGCCGGCTGCCAGCCCATCCTGATCATGGACGTCTTCGAGCACGCCTTCATGGTCGACTACGGCCTGAAAAGGGCCGATTACATCGAGGCCTTCTTCAAGAATATCGACTGGAAAGCTGTCGAAGCGCGGCTCAAATAAAGAATAGACGAGTTCTGCTGTCGTCTGGATAAATCCTTGGGGAGGTGAAAGGCCATGCCTCGGAACATGCATCGACGGAGCCGCAAAAGCGGACTCCCACCGGGAAGCCTCATTCACATCGGCGAGAGAAAGAGGGAACAGACGAGAATTTCAATCATCGATTATGATGAAAAGAGCTTTGAAGAAAAAGAAGTGAAGACGGTTGAGGAGTGTTTTCCGTTCAAGGACACGGCCACGGTCACCTGGATCAACGTCGATGGCGTCCACGACAGCGAAATCATCGGCAAGATGGGCGGCCATTTTGGCGTTCATCCGCTCATCCTCGAGGATATCATGAACACGGGCCAGCGGCCCAAGCTGGAGGACATGGGCGATTATCTCTTTATCGTTCTCCGGATGATCAGCTTCGCGGGGAAAAAGAAGGGCATCCTCTCCGAGCAAGTCAGCCTGATTGTCGGTCCCAATTTTGTTATTTCTTTCCAGGAGGGCGAAGGGGACGTGTTTGACCCCGTGCGCGAGAGAATCCGGAGTGGCAAGGGGCGGCTGCGCAGGATGGGGTCAGATTATCTGGCGTACGCGTTGATCGACGCCGTCGTCGATAACTATTTTGTAGTTCTGGAGAAGCTCGGTGAGGAGGTGGAGTTCCTGGAAGAAGAAATTGTTACTGACCCGGGTCGAAAGACCATCCAGGCCCTCCACACGCTGAAGAGAGAGATGATTTATTTGCGCAAATCGGTCTGGCCCCTGCGCGAGGTCGTTAGTGGTCTGGAGCGGTCGGGCTCCTGCCTTATCAAGGAGTCGACCGGAATTTTTTTGCGTGACGTTTATGACCACACCATCCAGGTCATTGACACCATTGAAACATACCGGGACATGCTCTCGGGAATGCTGGACATCTACCTTTCCAGCGTCAGCAACCGGATGAACGAGATCATGAAAGTTCTGACCGTCATCGCCACCATCTTCATCCCGTTGACGTTCATCGCCGGAATTTACGGCATGAATTTTGAGTACATGCCCGAGCTTGGCTGGCGCTGGGGGTATTTCGCTGTCCTGGCCGTAATGGTGGCCATCGGCGTTTTTATGTTAATGTATTTTCGCCGAAAAAAATGGCTGTAAAGGAGGTCTGGCCGTGAAGACAAAAATCCTCATTGTCCTTGTTTTGCTCATCCTCCTGGCGATCATCCTCGTTCAGAACACCCAGGAAGTGGTTTTCCGCATCTTCTTCTGGAAAATCTCCATGTCCCAGGTCATCCTCGTGCCGCTGGCGGTTATCATTGGCTTTCTTTTCGGGTTTTTCATCGCCAAAGGGGGAATGAAAAAGCTTGGCTAAGTGATTATTTAGAAGGCCGGACACCGCATGTCGCCGGCGCGCCTCGAGACGGCGAAGGAGTCGACCTTCCATGAGAGAAATTCTTAAGCACCTGAAAACGCACATCTTCAGGGGCTTCCTGGCCATTATCCCCCTGGGGCTATCCTATCTTGTCATTCGCTTCCTTTATCTGGCTATCGATGCGCGAGTGACGAGGGGAATTGACAGGGTGCTTGGCTTCAAAATCCCCGGCCTGGGGATTCTCCTGGTTCTCGTTTTCCTCTACTTTCTCGGCTTGCTGGCGAGCAACTGGTTGGGGCGGCGCACCTTTGCTCTGATTGAGACGATCACGACGCGCATTCCCATTATCAAGACTATTTATACGCTGGGAAAACAGCTGGCTGAAGCGATTTCCCTGCCCGAGAAAGAGGCTTTCAAGAGGGTCGTCATGGTCGAACATTTTCGGCCCGGCCTGTGGTCGATTGGGTTTGTAACAGGAACCCTGAGCTCTGCGGAAGGGGAAATGGACAAACTCCTTAAGGTCTTCATCCCCACAGCCCCGAACCCGACTTCGGGTTTCATGGTTATGGTCAGAGAATCCCAGGTGAAAAGCCTCGACTGGACCGTGCCCGAGGCGATGAACACGATTATTTCAGGCGGAATTGTCGGCCCAGAAAAAATCTGAGCCCGCCGCCCTTCCTTTCAGTCGATAACTTTCCCGGAAACGATGAGGATAAGGCCTTTTTCGCCGCCGTCGAGCCGGGAAACCCCGACCACAGCCCTTTCCCCTGATTTTAGATTGAGATGGCTGCGCAGGAGCTCCCGCCTGCTGATACTAGCCCAGACAACAGAGGGAGAAACATCTTTGGCCGTGGGCTGTGGAGTTACCTTTTCCTTGATTTGGAGAAGGCGAATATCCGTTTGAATCACGGCGAGCGCCTGGCCTTTGACGCTGGTCGCATTTCCCTGGATTTCCAGTTTAAATTGGGCCGCATCGCCGATGATCATGGTGGAGGATTCTTCATCCACAGCGCGGATCAGGGCCGAATCCATAAGGGTGAAGCTTTTGTAGCGGAGAAGCCGCCGCAGCTCTTTGATCAGGGGGTCGGCCTGGAGCTCAGAATCTGTTTTTTCTTCACTCTCCGAGGCCAGAATGAGCTGAGCAGTAAAAAGCAGGTCGGAGGGTTTTATGTCGATTTCTTTTATCGCAGTTAGCATTTTATCCACATGGGATGGCAAATCGTTCAG
>CAYUKK010000142.1:0-15205 GCA_964445305.1 uncultured Eubacteriales bacterium | reverse complement strand
GGGTTTACCCGATGCAATACCTTCGTAATCGCCGACGTCAACGTCGTCTTCCCATGGTCGACATGCCCGATCGTCCCAACATTCAAATGCGGCTTCGTCCGCTCAAACTTTGCCTTCGCCATTCCTTACCTCCTTGCGGCTATATCTTCCATCCTTGCCATTTGCCTTGTTCATCCATGGATGGGAAGCCGCCCCTCAAATCGAGCAATGATCTCCTCCGCCACCTGTGGCGGAACCGGCTCGTATCGCCATAGCTCCATCGAAAAAACGCCACGCCCTTGGGTAAGAGTCCGGAGGATGGTTGCGTAGCCGAACATTTCCGCCAAGGGCACCAGGCCCTTGAGCACCCTCGACCCACCCCTCATTTCCATGCCTTCGACCTTTCCCCGCCGGGCATGGAGATCTCCCACAATGCTCCCCAGGTAATCTTCGGGCGTAACCACTTCCAGTTGCATGATCGGTTCGAGGAGCACTGCGTTAGCGCGACTGGCTGCATCCCGAAAAGCCAGAGTTCCAGCAATCTTGTAACCCATGGGTGAGGAATCGACTTCATGGTAGGAACCACCAATCAGAGAAACCTTCAGGTCAACGACCGGGAATCCAGCGATAAGGCCCGCTTCCATGGCTTCCCGAATGCCCTCTCGGATGAAGGGGATAAAATCCCTTGGGATAACATCGCCCTTCGTCTCATCAACAAAAACGAAGCCGCTCTCTCTCGGCAGGGGTTCGACCACGACCCGACAGTGCCCGTATTGGCCTCGTCCTCCAGTCTGGCGAACGTACTTACCCTCTCCCTCAGCCACCTTGGTAATAGTCTCTTTGTAAGCGACCTGGGGTCTTCCCAGGTTGGCACGGACGCCGTATTCTCTCTCCAAACGATCCTGGATAATCTCCAGATGGAGCTCGCCCATCCCGTAAACAAGAGTCTGGCCCGTCTGGGGGTCTTGGGCTACCTTGAAGGTGGGATCTTCCCGCTCGAGCTTTTTCAGGGCGATTTCAAGCTTGCCGTGTTCGACTTTCGTCTTTGGTTCAATGGTGGCCGATATAACCGGCTCGGGAAACTTGATCGATTCAAGAATGATCGGATGGTGCCGTACGCACAGCGTGTCGCCGGTAGAAAGGTTCTTGGTCGTGGCCAGAGCGGCAATATCGCCCGCGTAGACCTCTTTCAACTCTTTTCGCTTATTGGCGTGCATCTCCAGAAGTCTGGATACCCGTTCTTCCTCGTCTTTAGTGGCGTTATAGAGGACTGCCCCAACCCGTGTTTTGCCCGAGTAAACGCGGAAATAAGCGAGCGAACCCAAGAAAGGGTCGGACATGATCTTGAAGACCAAAGCCGAAAAGGGCTCGGCGTCAGAAGCATGCCTCGTTTCGCGGGCCATGGTTCGGGGATGATGGCCGACGACGGGCGGGATGTCGACGGGCGAGGGGAGAAAGTCGACGATGGCATCAAGGAGGGGATGAACTCCCTTGTTTCGAAAGGAGGCCCCCATGAGAACAGGCACAAGCTGGAGCGAGAGGGTGGCTCGGCGAATCACGTGCTTGATTTCCGTCGCCGAAATCTCCTCTCCACTCAAATATTTTTCCATCAGCTTTTCATCCGCATCGCTTAAAGCCTCGAGCATTTCGCTCCGTCTGGCCTGCGCTTCTTTTCTATACTCCTCGGAAATCTCGCCCACCTCAAACTCGGTGCCGAGTAGACTGTCGCCCCAGTCAATCTGGCGCATGCCGACGAGGTCGATGACGCCGCGGAAATTCTCTTCCCGACCAAGGGGCATCTGGATGACCAAGGGTCGAGCATTGAGCCGCGTCCAGATTTGCCTAACCGCGCTGTCCGGGTCGGCGCCCACCCGATCCATCTTGTTGATGTAAACAATCCGGGGGACCCGGTATTTATCAGCTTGGCGCCAGACAGTTTCTGTCTGGGGCTCAACTCCGCCGACAGCACAAAGGATAATGATCGCTCCATCGAGAACCCGGAGCGATCTCTCGACTTCGGCTGTGAAGTCGACGTGCCCAGGGGTATCGATGATGTTGATCCGATGATCATTCCAGGTGCAGGTGGTGGCAGCGGAGGTAATCGTTATGCCACGTTCCTGCTCCTGGACCATCCAATCCATGACAGCCGTACCCTCATCCACTTCACCCATCTTGTAGGTGATACCCGTGTAGAAGAGAATCCGCTCCGTTGTCGTAGTCTTCCCCGCATCGATATGGGCCATGATGCCGATGTTCCTGACTCTCTCGATCGGGTACGACCGCATTGAATTTCTTCTCCATCACGATGGATGAACAATCTTCTTTTGTTAATGGAGACTACCATCTATAATGAGCAAAAGCCCTATTGGCTTCCGCCATTTTATGCGTGTCTTCCTTTTTCTTGATGGCGCCGCCCCTATTATTCAAGGCGTCAATGATCTCAGCCGCCAGCTTTTCCTCCATACTCTTGCCGCTGCGCTCCCGAGCAAACCCGAGGATCCAGCGCACGGCCACGGAAACGGACCGCTCGGGGGCAACTTCAACCGGAACCTGGTAGGTGGCTCCGCCCACGCGCCGGGATTTTGTTTCGAGCAAAGGCCGGACATTCTCGACGGCTTTTTCAAAAACCTTGAGCGGGTCCTCCTTCGTTTTTTGCTTGACGATGTCCATGGCCCCATAGATGACCCTTTCAGCGACGCTTTTCTTTCCCCTTTTGAGGGCGATGTTGATGAACTTGGAAATCAGGGTGCTATTATAAAACGGGTCCGGCGCTGCTTTTTTTCTCCTGACTTTTCCCCGTCTCGGCATCCCCGCTTCCTCCTATACAGCCACTCTCTTCTCTTTAGGCCTCTTCGCTCCATAGCGAGATCGACCCTGCATCCGGTTCTGAACTCCCTCAGCGTCGAGGGCTCCCCTGATGACATGGTAGCGAACGCCTGGCAGGTCCTTCACGCGGCCGCCCCGGATGAGAACAATCGAGTGTTCCTGGAGATTATGACCGATGCCGGGAATGTAGCCCGTCACCTCGATGTTATTGGTCAGACGAATCCTCGCTACCTTCCGCAGGGCCGAATTGGGTTTCTTTGGCGTCGTCGTGAAGACACGGGTACAAACACCCCGTTTCTGGGGACAGTTTTCCAGGGCAGGGGACTTGCTCTTGTCCTTCTTCTGGACTCTACCTTTTCTCACCAGCTGATTGAAGGTTGGCAAATAAATCCACTCCTCTTCTCAAGTTTTGGCTTCATCCCGAAAGGAAGTAATCTCGGAACGAATGCGTCGATGATACCAGAAATATCTTTCTATGTCAAGGATTTTGAGGAAGTTAGAAGGCGATCAGCGCTGTGGCGGGGCTTCTGCTTCCCGCTCTTCTTCTGTCCCGGCTGGCTCTTTCAACTCGACATCGTGATAGTAACGGTAGCCCGTGCCTGCCGGAATCAATCGGCCCATGATGATGTTCTCCTTCAGCCTCCTCAGATAATCCACTTTTCCGTAGAGACTCGCCTCGGTCAGAACTCGGGTTGTCTCCTGGAAAGAGGCAGCAGCGATAAAGCTATCCGTGCTGAGAGCACTCTTGGTAATCCCCAGGAGAAGAGGTCTGGCTTTGGCGGGTTTCCCTCCCTTACGGATCACTTTTTCGTTTTCTTCCTGAAAAACAAACTTGTCCACCTGCTCATCAACCAGAAACTCCGTATCCCCCACTTCCTCCACTTTGACCCAGCGGAGCATCTGGCGGATGATGATCTCGATGTGCTTGTCGTTGATGGTCACTCCCTGGAGCCGATAAACTTCCTGGATTTCCCTGAGGAGATACTCCGCCAGCTCTTTCTCCCCGAGAACCCGGAGGATGTCGTGGGGGTTGACCGGCCCGTCCATGAGAGGTGTTCCGGCACGGACCCGCTCACCTTCAGCCACGCTCATGTGGGCTCCCTTGGGAATCAGATATTCCCGTTCGCCGCCCTTTTCGTTGGTAACGACGACTTTGCGATATCCCCGGACGAGCCCGCCAAACTGGACTACCCCATCAATCTCAGAGATCACCGCCGGGGCTTTGGGCCGTCGGGCTTCAAAGAGCTCTTCAGCGCGGGGCAAACCACCCGTGATATCCTTGGTTCGGGCCACTTCCCTCGGAATCTTGGCCAGGACGTCACCGGCGAAGACCTTTTCTCCAGGCTCCACTTCCAGGTTGGCCCGGGAAGGAAGATAATATCTTTTAAGGACGAGCGGCTTATTGTTCTTGTCTTTCTTGGTCGGATGGACAATCTCGATGCGTGGCTGCATCTTTTCGTCCTTGGGCTCGATGATGACTTTGGTAATCAAGCCCGTGAACTCATCCTGAACCTCTTCCATGGTCAGGCCGAGAACAACATCGTAGAATTCGGCAATGCCGGATTCCTCGGTCAGTATGTACGTGTTGAAGGGATCCCACTCGGCAAACTCCTGACGAGCCTTTATGGGGTCTCCATCCCGGACAAAGACTTTCGCTCCGTAAGGAACCTGGTAATGCTCGATTTCCCGGCCGCGGTGGTCGAGGATGGCAATGTTGGCATTCCGGTTGACGACGACAATGACCCCCTCTTTGTTGACGACGCTCTTCAAGTTGTTAAACAGGATGACACCATCGTTCTTGGCTTCGAGCTTAGACCTCTCCGCACCGCGGAGGGCGATGCCCCCGATATGGAAAGTCCTCATCGTTAACTGGGTTCCGGGCTCGCCGATGGACTGGGCAGCGATGATCCCGACTGCTTCACCGAGCTCGACCAGAGAGCCACTCGACATGTTGCGGCCATAGCAGAGCTGGCAGACGCCTCGCTTGGCTTCACAGGTGAGAACGGACCGGATTTTCACCTTATCAATGCCGAGCTCCAGGAATTTCTGGGCGATTTCTTCGGTAATCTCCTGATTGGGTTCGACCAGAACCTCGTTGGTATCGGGGTTGACGACTCGCTCCAGGGCAATCCGGCCGACGATGCGGTCGACAAAAGGCTCGATGATTTCGCCGTTCTCGACTATGGCCGTGACATTGATTCCTTTCAGGGTTCCGCAATCTGATTCATCGACGATGACTTCCTGGGCGACGTCAACGAGCTTGCGGGTGAGATAACCGGAGTTGGCTGTCTTCAAAGCCGTGTCGGCCAAACCCTTGCGCGCCCCGTGAGTGGAGATAAAGTACTGCAAGACATTCAGACCTTCCCGAAGGTTGGACACAATCGGCGTTTCGATGATCTCGCCCGATGGCTTGCTCATCAGGCCGCGCATGCCGGCGAGCTGCCGGATCTGTTGTTTATTCCCCCGCGAGCCTGAATCGGCCATGACGAAAAGGGGATTGATCTTGTTGCCTTCGAAGCTGACTCTCCTCATCTCCTCGATCATGGCGTTGGAGATTTTATCCGTGACCGAGCCCCAGATTTCGACGACACGATTGAACCGTTCGCCCGACGAGATTGTCCCCTCGCGGTAGAGTTTCTCGATCTCCTGGACCTCTTTCTCGGCCTTCCTCACCATCTCGTTCTTCTCCTGGGGGATGATGAAATCATCGATGCCCAGGGAAAAGCCGGCCAGCGTGGCCTGGTTAAACCCGAGCTCCTTCATCTTGTCCAGCATCTCCACCGTTGGGTTCAGCCCGACCTTAAGATAGGTATAGAAGACCAAGTTTTCCAAGCCCTTCTTTTTCATCATGCCGTTGATAAACGGAATACCATCGGGCAGGATGTTGTTGAAGATGATTCGGCCTGGCGTGGTGTCAATCAGGCGATTGCGAACATCCGTAACCGGGCAGGTCATTACCGCCTGGTCATCATAGTAGGTAGCCAAGTTCATGAACGGTCCACTGAAGCGGAGCTTGATCCGGGCCTGGAGATGGACTTCCTTATTTTCCAGGGCAAGGAGGACTTCATCGGGCGAAGAAAAAATACGCCCCTCGCCTTTCTGCCCTTTCTTCTCCAGGGTCAGATAGTAACATCCAAGCACCATATCCTGACTCGGGATCGTCAGGGGCCGGCCATGGGCAGGGGAAAGGATGTTGTTGGTGGAAAGCATCAGCGTTTGAGCCTCAATCTGGGCCTCGACGGAGAGAGGAATGTGGACGGCCATCTGGTCGCCATCGAAATCGGCGTTGAAAGCCGCGCAGACGAGGGGATGGATTTGGATGGCTTTCCCCTCGATCAAGATGGGTTCAAACGCCTGGATGCCGAGCCGATGGAGAGTCGGCGCCCGGTTGAGGAGGATGGGATGCTCCCGCACAACCTCCTCCAGATAATCCCAAACCTCGGGCCTTTCCCGCTCATGCCATTCGCGGGCGATCTTGACGCTTGGCACCAGACCTTCCTTCTCAAGCTTATGAAAAATAAAAGGCTTGAAGAGCTCAAGGGCCATTTTCTTGGGCAATCCGCACTGATTCAATTTGAGTTCTGGCCCGACCACAATCACGGAGCGGCCGGAATAATCCACTCGCTTGCCTAAGAGATTCTGCCGGAATCGCCCCTGTTTTCCCCGCAGCGCTTCACTCAACGACTTGAGCGGCCGGCGGTTAGCCCCGAGATGAACCCGCCCTCTTTTCCCGTTGTCGAACAGGGCATCCACCGCTTCCTGGAGCATCCTCTTCTCGTTGCGGATGATGAGCTCGGGTGCTTTGAGCTCGATGAGCTTCTTGAGCCGGTTATTCCGATTGATGACGCGGCGGTAGAGGTCGTTCAAGTCTGAGGTGGCGAATCGTCCGCCGTCGAGTCTGACCAGCGGCCGCAAGTCGGGCGGGATGACGGGAATGACTTTGAGGATCATCCATTCTGGCCGGTTGCCTGACTTTTTCAAGGCTTTAAAAACGCGGAGACGCTTGGCATAGCGGAGCTTCCTCTGCTGGGAGGTCTCTTTCTTCATCAGCTTCCTCAGCCGCTCCGCTTCCTTGGCTGTGTCAATCTTACTCAGAAGGGTGTCGATAGCTTCAGCGCCGATTCCTGCCTGGAATTTCTTCCCATACTTTTCCTGAGCTTCCTTGAATTCCTCCTCAGACAGGAGTTGTTTTTCCTTGAGTGGCGTTTCACCCGGGTCAATGACAATATAGGATTCAAAATAAAGAACCTTCTCCAGGTCCTTGATCGACATGTCCAGGACCAAGCCAATGCGGCTCGGAGGGCTCTTGAAGAACCAGATGTGGGCGACAGGGCTGGCCAGCTGGATGTGACCCATCCGCTCGCGGCGGACTTTCGATTTGGTCACTTCGACTCCGCAGCGCTCACAGATGATGCCGCGGTATTTCATCCTCTTGTACTTGCCGCAGAGGCACTCATAGTCGTTGATGGGCCCAAAGATTTTGGCGCAGAAAAGCCCGTCCTTTTCCGGCTTGAAGGTTCGGTAATTGATCGTCTCCGGCTTGGTCACTTCCCCCCAGGACCAACTCTTGATTTTCTCTGGCGAAGCGATGCTGATTCGCACGCGGTCAAAGTCGACCCTGGCCTTAGGGGAAAGAGCTTGTCTTGCTTCCATCAGCGTTCTCCTTTAAGTAAAGGGGGAACCTCGATTCCCCACGGCAGGATTTCCTCCCGTTCGGCCTTTTCCAGCTCGACGTTGAGACAGAGGCTCTGCAGTTCGCGGATGAGGACATTGACGGATTCAGGAAGGCCGGGCTGAAAATCCAAATCTCCCTTGACGATGGCCTCGTAGATTTTTGCTCGGCCCTCGACATCATCCGATTTGACGGTCAAGAGCTCTTGGAGGGTGAAGGCGGCGCCGTAGGCTTCCAGAGCCCAGACTTCCATTTCCCCGAACCGCTGGCCGCCAAACTGGGCTTTTCCCCCCAGCGGCTGCTGGGTGATCAGGGAATACGGACCCGTCGAACGGGCATGGATTTTATCATCGACCAAATGATAAAGCTTCATCATATAGATATAGCCGACGGTGACTTCCTGATCCAGGAGCTCTCCGGTGACGCCATCGTAAAGGGGTGTCTTTCCCGACTCAGGAAGGCCGGCCTTCCGCAGAAGAGCTTTGATTTCCGTTTCGGAAATCCCATCAAAAACGGGGGTGGTCACCCACATGTTCAGCTTCTTGGCCGCCCAGCCAAGGTGCGTTTCCAGAATCTGGCCAACATTCATCCGGGAAGGAACGCCCAGGGGGTTGAGGACAATCTCGATGGGTGTCCCGTCGGGCAGGCGCGGCATATCTTCTTCAGGGACGATCTTGGCAACGATGCCCTTGTTCCCGTGCCGGCCGGAAATCTTGTCGCCGACAGAGAGCTTCCGTTTCATGGCGATGTAGACCTTGATGGCTTGGATGACGCCGGGGGCCAGTTCATCTCCCTTTTTTAGGGTGTCCACTTTTTCCTTGAATTCCGCTTTAAGGGCTTCGACCTGACGACGGACCTTCTTCTCGATATCCTTGATTTTCCAATCCCGTTCCTCATTCGGCTCGAGTTTGAGCTTGGTCAAGTCCTCCGGCGCAATCGCGTCCAGTATCTTGTCTGTCAGCTTGGCGCCTTTGCTTAAGGACAGGCCGGAAATTTTTTGGTCCCGGTCGAGCGTTTCTCCTTTGAGAAACATGCGAATGCGCCGCCATTTCTCGTTCTCCAGGATGCTGATTTCGTCATCCAAGTTCCGCTTCATCTTGGCGATTTCTTCCTTCTCGATGACCTTGGCCCGGGGGCCTTTTTCGCTCCCGCGCCGGGAAAAGATACGGACATCGATGACCGTCCCTTCGACTCCCGGAGAGCAATAAAGGGAAGCATCCTTGACATCGAGCGCTTTCTCGCCAAAAATGGCCTTGAGAAGCTTTTCCTCAGGCGAGAGCTGTGTCTCTCCCTTGGGAGCCACTTTACCGACGAGAATGTCGCCCGACTTGACGTAGGCCCCAATCCTGACAATCCCATTCTCATCCAGGTTCCGGAGGAGGTTTTCCGGGACGTTGGGAATGTCCCGGGTGATTTCTTCAGGTCCGAGCTTGGTGTCCCGGGCTTCGATGGTTTCCTCCACGATATGAACGGAAGTGAAGACATCTTCCTTGATGAGCCGTTCGCTGACGATGATGGCGTCTTCGAAATTGTAACCACGCCATGGCATAAAGGCGCAAAGGACATTTCGCCCGAGAGCAAGCTCCCCGAGATGGGTGCACGAACTATCGGCCAGAATCTGGCCTTTTTCGACGCGATCACCTCGGCGCACGATGGGCCGATGATTGATACAGGTATTCTGGTTGGTTCGGAGGAATTTGGTCAGAAGATAAAGGTCCGTGCCGACATCATGCTCCTTGGATTTCTGCTTTTCATCGACGCGAACGAGAATTCTCTCGGCGTCGACGAATTCGACAACCCCCGGCCTCTGGCAGATGATAACATCCCCTGATCCCTTGGCCACGAGATACTCAATTCCCGTTCCCACCAAGGGAGCTTCTGGACGGAGCAAAGGCACAGCCTGTCGCTGCATGTTCGAGCCCATGAGGGCTCGGTTGGCGTCGTCGTGCTCGAGAAAGGGGATTAACGCGGCTGAAAGCGAGACGAGTTGCTTGGGGGAAACATCGATGTACTCGACTTGCTCGCGAGGCACTACTTTAAAGTTGCCACCCTGGCGGGCGCTGACGAACTCATGGATAAAATAACCTTTTTCGTCGACGGGAGCGTTGGCCTGGGCGATGACGTATTTCTCTTCTTCCCACGCCGTCAAATAAAAGCAATAAGGCTCCACGACCGGATATTGCCTAATCTTGCCCTTTTCCAGCTGTTTGAGCTTCTGGAGATATTGGTCTTTCTCGACCACTTCCCCGATTTTATAGTCACTATCCCCTGGATGGAGGATGCGGACGAAATCGACGATGCGGCCGTTGCTGACCTTACGATAGGGCGTTTCGATGAACCCAAATTCGTTGACTCGGGCGTAGGAGCTCAGCGAAGAAATGAGACCGATATTCGGTCCCTCGGGCGTTTCCACTGGACAAATCCGGCCATAATGGGAAGCCTGGATGTCCCTGACCTCGAAGCCGGCCCGTTCGCGGCTCAACCCGCCTGGCCCCAACGCGCTCAGCCGTCGCTTGTGGGTGATTTCGGCCAGGCTATTGATTTGGTCCATGAACTGGGACAACTGAGAACTGCCAAAAAACTCCTTCAGGGCAGCGATAACGGGTTTGGAATTGATAAGATCCTGGGGCATAGCCGAGGAAAGGTCGGAGCTGACCGTCATTTTCTCTTTGATCGTCCTCTCCATCCGCGTTAGCCCGATGCGGAAGGCGTTCTCGATGAGTTCCCCGACAGAGCGAACGCGACGGTTCCCCAGATGGTCAATATCATCCACTGATCCCTCGCCCTGCCGAAGGCGAAGCAGATACTTGATTACCTCGACATAATCCATCGGCGCCAGAACTTTTTCTTCGAGAGAGGTGCTGAGGCCGAGCTTGATGTTGAGTTTCAACCGTCCGATCCGCGAGAAATTGTATTTCTGGGGGTTAAAAAACAGGTTGTGGAACAGGTTATGGGTGCTTTCGACCGTGTGGGGCTCGCCGGGCCTCAGTTTTCGATAAATCTCCGAAAGGGCTTGGGCAGTGTCCTTGCGCAGGTCCTTCTTGACCGTGTTGCTGATGATCATGCCGATGCGATCTTTTTCGGGGAAGAAAACCTCAAAGGGCTCCCCTCGACTGGTCAACAGCTCGAGCTGGATATCGCCAATTTCCTCATTAACTCTGACTTTGCCCTTGATCGATGTCAGGGCATAAGCACCCTGGAGGTCCTTCTTCCAAACCGGGACCTTGGTGATTCCTTTTTCTTTCAACTCGGCGATAAGAGCCGGCGTCAGCCTTGTCTTGGCCGAGACGATCACTTTGCGAGAGGAAGGAGCCAGGATGTCCTCGCCGGCGGTCTTTCCCTCCAGGTTCTCAGCGAGCTCCCAAAAAAGTTTGCCGTTTTCGGGAATGAGTTTGTAAATGGTGTAGAAGAGGCGAAGGATGTCCTCATCCGAGCCAAAACCGAGGGCGCGCAGAAAAACAGTCGCCAGGAATTTTTTCTTGCGGTCGAGACGGACAAACAGGGTGTTCTTGGCGTCGTACTCAAACTCCACCCAAGCGCCGCGGTACGGAATAATCTTGGCAATAAAGAACCCCTTCGTCTCTCCCGGGCGAAAGAAAACGCCGGGCGAACGCTGCAACTGGCTGACGACCACCCGTTCGATGCCGTTGAAAATGAAGGTGCCTTTTTCTGTCATCAAGGGGATATCGCCAAAGTACACTTCCTGCTCTTTGATATGCTTAAGCCGCTTCGATTTCGTTGTCGGGTCTTTTTCCCACGAGATGAGGCGAACCTTGAGCCTCAGGGGGACGGAATAGGTATAACCTTTCTGCAGGCATTCCGTAGGGCTATACTTGAGCTTCAGCCTGACCCTATCCCCGCAGTGTTCGCAGACGGGGACTTCGATTTTCCGCATGGCGCCGCAATAAGGACAGATTTCCTTTTCGGTGAGCTCGATGTCAGCGGGGAGGAGAGTCCCACAGCTCTTGCAGCGGGGACGAGAATTCTCCACACCTTTCAGGCGGCCGCACTTGCATTCCCAGTTTCCGACAGAATAGCTGACGAAATCCAGCTGGGTGGTTTCCTTGAAATCGGAAATGGGAAAGACATCCTTCAGGGCTGCTTGCAAACCGGTATCCTTCCGTTCCTCGGGCAAAAGGTCCATCTGCAGGAATTCGGCGTAGGATTGCCTTTGGATGGCCAGGAGGTCAGGCATGGGAAATTGCGTCCCGATCTTCGAAAAATCGGTGCGCACGAGACGATGATTTAAAATTTCCGGTTCATTTCGCATGGGCACTCTCAAGCAAGATTATTCCTCTCCTGCCTAAAGATATTCAAAATCAAGCCAATTTCGACGGCAATCACTGGAGCTCGACGGTCGCTCCCACTTCCTCAAATTTCGCCTTTATGGCCTCGGCTTCCTCTTTCGAAATTTTCTCCTTGACCGGCTTCGGGGCCGAGTCAACCAGATCCTTGGCCTCCTTGAGCCCCAGATTGGTTATTTCCCTCACAATCTTAATAACATTGATTTTCTTATCACCAGGGTTCTTGAGGACGACCGTGAATTCGGTCTTCACCTCTTCCGGTTTTGATTCGGCCGCGGCTGCCGTCACCGCACCAGGAGCAGCCACGGGGATGGCCGATGCGGCGCTGATCCCGTAACGGGTTTCGAATTCTTTGATATACTCCGACAGTTCGAGGACAGTCAGGTTATCAAGGTGCTCGAAGAACTGCTCCTTGCTCAATTTTGTTGTTTCTTCTTTTGCTTTGGGCATTTTTACCTCCAACCTATTTTTTTTCTTTTAATTGACTCAACAACCGGCCAAAAGTGGCGAGGGGAGCTTGCCAAGTCCTTAGGAGTTTTGTCAACGGATAGGCGAGCATGGCGCCGATTTTTCCAAGTAATTCCTCGCGCGAAGCCAAGCTGCATACCTCATCGAACCGCTCTGGCGGAAGCAACTGACCCTCGATAACCCCGCCTTTGAAAGCCAGAACCTTGTTCTGGTGAGCAAAATCTCGCAGCAGGCGCGCCAAACGGATAGGGTCCTTGATGGCAAAAGCAATGGCCGTCGGTTTCTCGAAATAGCTTCTCAGTTGCGTCGGAACATCCTCTCTCAAAGCCCGCAGGGCTAACCTGTTCTTGACGACTTTGAAGGTGAAGTCGTTCATCCGCAGGAGCTTTCGCAATTCGACAGATTGCGCTACCGTCATCCCGGTATAGTCGAGCAGATAAAAAGAATCCGATTGACTAAAGTTCGCTTCAAGCTCCCTGACCAGCTTTTCCTTCACTTCCCTTTTCACCTCGAGTTTCCTCCTACTTTTCGAGAACCGCCTCGGATATCTTCAGGGATGGCCCCATGGTCGAAGAGATGGCAATGCTCCGGACGTATTTCCCCTTGGCCGCCGGCGGTTTCGCCTGAAGGACGGCCTGAATGTAAGCTTTGATGTTCTCAATCAACTTGTCCTCAGGAAAAGAAACTTTGCCGACACTGGAATGGAGGATGCCGGTCTTGTCAACGCGGAATTCTACCTTGCCCGCTTTTGTCTCCTCCACCGCTTTCTTGATATCAAAGGTGACCGTCCCCGATTTTGGGTTGGGCATCAACCCTCTCGACCCGAGAACCCTTCCCAGCTTGCCGACGCTCCGCATGACATCGGGCGTGGCGATGACAACATCGAAATCGATCCAGCCGGCGGCGATTTTCTCGATTAACTCTTCCCCGCCCACGTAATCAGCTCCAGCTTCCTCGGCCTCCTTGATCTTTTCTCCGGCGGCGATGACGCAAATCTTCTTCGTCTTGCCCGTGCCGTGGGGAAGAACGACAGTTCCCCGAACCATCTGGTCAGAATACTTAGGGTTGACACCGAGGCGCATGGCGATATCGACCGACTCGTCGAACTTGGCAAAACTCGTCTTTTTCAGCAGGCTGACAGCCTCCTCCAAAGTGTATTCTTTGGGGGCAAGAGAAGCCTTGGCCTGGCGGTATTTTTTTCCTCTCTTACTCACGGACAATCTCCAATCCCATGTTCTTGGCTGTGCCTTCGATGATACGCTTGGCCGCTTCGAGGTCACTGGCGTTCAAGTCAGGGAGCTTGAGTCTGGCAATGTCCTCAATCTGTTTCCAAGTGATTTTCCCGACTTTTTCCTTATTGGGTGCTCCCGAACCCTTGGCGATGCCGGCCGCTCTTTTCAGGAGATAGGAAGCCGGCGGGGTCTTCAAATCGAAAGTGAAAGTCCTGTCCTTGAACACAGTGATGACCACAGGGACGATGGTTCCTTCTTCCATCCGGCTCGTTTTCTCGTTGAACTGCCGGACGAAATCCATGATGTTCACATTGTGCTGGCCTAACGCGGGGCCTACAGGTGGCGCCGGGCTGGCCTGACCGGCGACGATTTGAAGCTTGATCCTGGCCACAACCTCCTTGGACATCCTGACCTCCTAAAGCTTCTCCACTTGAAGGAATTCGAGCTCGACGGGTGTGGACCGGCCAAAAATGGTGACCATGACCTTGAGGGTGTTCTTCTCGTGGTTCACTTCCTCAACGATGCCGTTGAAGTTGAAGAAGGGACCGTCGATGATCCGGACGGCCTCCCCTTTTTCAAAGGAATGCTTGGGCTTCGGCTTTTCCGATGTCGTTTCCATGTGCTCGACTATATGGCTGACTTCAGCCCGGTCAAGAGGCGAGGGCTTCTTCCCGGAGCCGACAAAACCCGTAACCTTAGGCGTCTCCCGCACAAGATGCCAACTCTCGTCGTTCATCTCCATTTCCACCAAAATATAACCCGGATACGACCTCTTGGTGGAAACGACCTTCCGGCCACCCTTGATTTCGATGACATCTTCCGTGGGGATGATCACCTGCCCAAACTGGTCCTCGAGTCCAAGCTCGGCCGCCCGCTGGCGGATAGACTCCGCAACGAACTTCTCGAAACCAGAATAGGTATGGACAACGTACCAATGCTTAGCCATTCTTATCTTTCTCAGCCAAAAAGAGATTTGATCTGGGTGATGACCCAGGAAAAAATGATGTCCATGAAAAAAAGATAGAACCCAAAAAAGATGATGGCGAAGATAACGACAAGCGTCGTGCTATAAATTTCCTGCCGGGATGGCCACGTCACCTTGCGGGCCTCAGCCCGGACATCCTTCAAGAAATTAAAAAAGCGCTTATACCAAACGGGCCTTTTTTCCATCCATGATCCTTCTTCTCGATTGCCCCTTTCTTTTCCTTAACTCTTTCCTCCTTTTCTCCGGACAATCCATGGAGCTGTTTATCGCGCCGACTTAACAAGCATGGGCAGGTGAGGCAGGACTCGAACCCGCAACCTGCGGTTTTGGAGACCGCTGCTCTAACCAGTTGAGCTACTCACCTCCCCGGTTTTCCTCTTTCTTCCCGCTGAACAGGCTACCGCCCGTCACTTGACTTCCTTGTGGAGCGTGTGCTTCCGGCAAAACTTGCAGTATTTTTTTATCTCCAACCTCTCCGTCTGTTTTTTCTTGTTCCTCGAAGAGGTGTAATTTCGACGCTTGCACTCCGAACACTGGAGGGTGATGAGCTCTCTCATGCGCCACTTCTCTTGAAATTGCCCTCAGGAACTCCCGACTTTCCTTGCCCCGGCCTACTCCAGGATTTCGGTGACTGTTCCCGCACCTACCGTCCGCCCTCCTTCCCGAATGGCAAACCGCAGCCCCTTCTCCATCGCCACGTCCGTGATCAACTGAATCTCCAAGTTCACATTGTCCCCAG
>CAYUKK010000141.1:0-6965 GCA_964445305.1 uncultured Eubacteriales bacterium | reverse complement strand
TCAAAAGATACATTGACATAATGGCCAAGTACAAGATGAATATTTTCCACTGGCACCTCACCGAAGACCAGGGCTGGCGGATAGAAATCAAGAAATATCCGCGTCTGACCGAGGTGGGCGCCTGGCGCAAGGAGACGATGGACGATGGTCAACCCCATGGGGGTTATTATACCCAGGAGGAAATTCGCGAGGTCGTTTCCCACGCTCGCAAGCGTTTCGTCACCATCGTCCCGGAAATCGAGATGCCCGGCCACTGCCAGGCAGCGCTCGCTGCCTATCCTGAACTCTCCTGTTCAGGTGGGCCATTCAAAGTGGGAACCGAATGGGGAATCATTTATGATGTCTACTGTGCTGGAAACGAAAAAACTTTTGCTTTCCTCGAGGATGTGCTGAGCGAAGTTATCGACCTTTTCCCGGGTCCGTTCGTCCACATCGGCGGCGATGAAGTGCCCAAGCTCCGCTGGCAAAACTGCGTCAAGTGCCAGGAGCGGATCAAGCAGGAAGGGCTGGCCAACGAGGCTGAACTCCAGAGCTATTTTATCCGTCGGATCGAGAAATTCCTCAACGCTAAGGGCAAAAGGCTCGTCGGCTGGGATGAAATCCTCGAGGGTGGCCTGGCGCCGAATGCCACGGTCATGTCCTGGCGAGGCACGGCCGGCGGCATCGAGGCGGCTAAATCGGGACATGACGTCGTCATGACCCCCACATCCCACTGCTACTTTGATTATTACCAGGGAAAATACGACGAGCCCAAAGCCATCGGCGGTTTCTTGCCGATCGACCGGGTCTATGCCTATGAACCCATCCCAGCCGAGCTCAACGCCGAAGAAGGGAGACATGTCCTCGGGGCCCAAGCCAATATCTGGACAGAATACATGCCCGTTTTTGAGCAGGTGGAGTATATGCTCCTTCCCCGCTTGCTGGCCCTGAGCGAGGTTGTCTGGACCCCTCAAGACCTTCGCCGATTCGCCGATTTTGAGCGGCGCCTCGTCGCTCATTATGAACGCCTGGCGGCCATGGGCGTGAACTTCCGATTGCCGCCGCCTGAAGGGTTGGGGGGACGAAGAATCAACTTCATGCCCTTGACCATCGAAATCGGCCTCCCCTACCCTGGGGCAGAGGTCCGTTATACCCTGGACGGTTCTGAGCCGAGTCCACAATCCCCGCTTTACACCCTCCCGGTCAAAATCAACCAGAGTGCGGTTCTCAAGGCCCGCACCTATCTTCCCAGCGGACGAAGTAGCCGAACCATCCGGACTTTTATCAGCCTCGTCGATGAGGAGAAGAACGGACTTGAATACGATTATTACGAAGGAAGCTGGTTCCGACTGCCCGTCCTTGAAGGAGCGACTCCGCTCAAGACAGGTCGCGTCTATGACTTGCTTCTCGAGTCCATCAACCCAAGAGAAAGAGATTTTGCCGTTCGTTTCCACGGTTTTATCGATATTCCGGTGGGGGGAGAATACACCTTTACCCTGCTCAGCGATGATGGGGCAGCTATGAGCATCGGTGAAAGAGAAGTGGTGCGCAACGAGGGACTCTTCGGCATCAAAGAGATGAGTGCAAAAATAGTCCTCGAAGCTGGAAGATATCCTTTCGCCGTCTCCTATTTTCAGAAGTCAGGCGCTCGCCAGCTTGAGGTCTGGTGCGAAGGGCCGGGCCTGGAAAAGCAACCTCTTCCTCCCCACTGGTTCTTTTTAAAATAGATGAAAACAAGGGAAGCGGAAGACCTGCCCCTATTTACGGCTCAACGAGCGGACGCACTCCTCCATTTCTCCAGCCCTCTCCTCCATGGACTTGACCAAGGCGAACTGGGCTCGGGCCCTGTCTAAGTTGTGACCGGTCCGGCTCGTCCGGAAGTAGACATCGCCGGCGAGAAAGTCAGTGAGGAAGCGGAGGCCGATGGTGAAGGTAATCAATCTTCCAGAAAAAGCGAGAAGGTCGACCTCTGCGGCCGTGAGAAATTCTCCTGCCTCGTGGAGATAACCCTCGGCCAGGGAAGAAAAAAGGTCCATTTCTATCTTGACCCGAGACAAGTCGGTCTCATCCTCCTCGGCCCGGCATGTCGTTGTCCTGACCATATCCCCAAAATCGTACAGGGCAGAGCCGGGCATGGTCGTGTCCAAATCGATCACGCAGATGGCCTTGCCCGTCTGGTCATCAAAAAGGACGTTATTGATCTTGGTGTCGTTGTGGGTGACCCGGAGGGGCAGGCGACCGCATTCAAGCCCGTCGGTGACGACCGAGACCGTGTCGGCGCGCTCAAGGACAAAAGCAATGGCATCCTCTGCCAGAGCGGCCCGGCGGCAAGGATCAGCCGCCAGCGTTTCTTTGAACCGGGCCAGCCGGCGAGGGGTGTGGTGAAAAAAGGGAATAGTCTCATGGAGAGAGTCGGCCGGCAAATCAGCCAGCAATCTCTGGAAACAGCCAAAGGCCCGCCCAGCCTCGAAGGCCTGCTCGGGTTGACTGGCGACGTTGAGGATATGGGCGTTCCCGACAAAGCGATAAGCGCGCCAGTATTCTCCCCCCTGTGTCCGATGAAACCAGCGACCCGAGCGCGAAGGAATAAGGTTGAGGGTTTCCCTGTCGGGGTCGTGCCCGGGTATTTGCTCAAGCTTGGACCGAAGATGCCGGGTGATCTTCTGAAAATTGTCCATTAATTTTTCAGGCTCGGAAAAAACAAAATGATTGATGCGCTGGAAAATAAACTGTTCTCTCCCTCCCTTGCCCTCCGCTTCAACCAAGAATGTATCGTTGATATGCCCGACCTTGAGATAATGGCTTTGGGCAAACTCGCCGTCTATGGCAAATTCGCAGAAAATTCCAGCCAGGTCAGCGGGTTTGATGTCTTCCATCCTCATGGTCTGATATTTTCGGGATAGAGGCCGCGAGCGATGAGCTCTTTGATCCGGGCGCGGGCCAGAGCCAAGTCTGAGGGATACGTGACCCCAAACCAGTTCTCCCGCGCCGGAAGATAGTGGACGCGCGCCTGCCCCCGCTGGATGAAATCATTGATGGCTGAGGGCAAAAAAAACTCGGCCGTCGGGTCCTGTCCTGATTGCTCGAGGAAGAGAGAGAAATGCTCGGCGAGAAGCGAAAAAACGGATGGGCCGAATCCCCACAGGTTAAGGGAGACAATCTCTTCCCCTGTCATGGAGATCCATTCTCCCTTCCCCCGACGGGCTCGAATCACTTGGCCCTGTTTTTCGATGCTGACCATTTCCTCGATGCCCTTCAGGATTCCCATCTCATCCAGAGAACAAACGGCTCGGGAAACAGCTCCAAATTCAGAGAGAGTGCCGGCGAGGCTATAGCCGACGAAACAATATTCTTCCTGGTCGCCCGAAAGTTTTGCTCCTTTCTGAAGCCAGGCATATACAGCTTGGTAAGCTGAGGGCCCATAAAAGTCGTCAGCGTTGATCACGGAAAAGGGAGTGGTAACAACATCCTGGCAGACGAGCACCGCATGAGCAGTTCCCCACGGCTTTTCACGCTCGGAAGGGATTCGAAACGAGGGTGGCAGGGCGGCCTTGATCTCCTGAAAAACAACCTGGACGGCTAACCGTTTTTCCCAGTAATCACCGACAGTGTCCCAAAAAGCAGCCTCCATTTCCCGACGGATGACAAATACAGCCCGGCTAAAGCCGGCCCGGCAGGCATCATAAAGAGAATAATCGAGCAAGGTCTCACCCGCCGGACCCACAGGATCAAGCTGCTTGAGCCCCCCATACCGCTGGCCCAGGCCGGCCGCCAGGACGAGCAGGGTCGCCTCGCTCATTCCTTCTCCTTTTCGTCTCTTGGAAGGCCCTTTTATAGCATACGCGATAAAACGAGTAAAGAAGCCATCAGAGTTGAGAAGTAGCAAAACATTATCGGCTCAGATGGTGCGGCCTTATCAGCTCCTTTTCTCTTCCTCCCTGGGAACTCGGCTCCTCTTTTTCGGTTGGCCTGCTCGAGCAAGCACCTTAGGTTTTTTGACGCCGAGCAGTTCGACGAATCTCCTCTGAAGCGCGCTGACAGAAGAGAAAATTTCGGCTCCCTCAGGAGCGCTTACTCCCTTTCTCTCCCAGAGGATGAAGATGTTTTTAATTCCGGCCTCCTGACCCGCTTTGAGGTCATAAAGGGAATCCCCGATGACCGCACATTGCTCCGGCTGAACTCCGAGCTGGGCCATGACCTCCCGAAAGGGAGCCCCCGAAGGCTTCCACAGGCCACTTTCCCTCGTCAGCACCGCGTCGAATCGAAGCCCAAACTTGCGGCGCAGAAATTCAACATTCGGTCGTGAATTGTTTGTCACCAGGGCTATCTGAAGACCCTGCTTTTTCAAGAAAAGATGGAATTTTTTCATTCCGGGCTTGAGTTTGGCCTTCTTCGTTGCTTCTTTCTCGAACTTATCGAGCAGGCGCATCTGGCGAGACTTGGCCGGCTCCTCAAGCCCCTCGAGGTAACTCAGGATAGGTAGGCCGGAGACACCCATTTGATTCCGGATTTCCCTCCAATCGTAAGGGGCATCGACCACTGTCCCATCGAGGTCAAAAATTACGGCTCGGATATCCTTCAAGGCTGCCTCGCGATTGGAAATGGAGGAGAGGAGCGATGGGCCTCCTCTTCCATCCTGATTCTACCCACTTCGAAGAGCGGCTCACCCACACTCGTCGGCGGGGTGTGGATGATGTAGAGAATCAACCCGCTGAAGGGCGAGCGAAGCTCTTCCTTGACATTGCCAAGATAATCAGTCGTGATACCGATGACCTGTCCCCTTTGGACATAGGCCCCTCTGTCGAAGCGAGGGAAAAAGAGACCATCTGTTTTGGAATAGACCACTTCATAGCGGTCGATCCAGACGGGTTCGCCCAAAAAATCGGGTTTTCCCTCGAGAAGGCCGAAAAGCTTCATGATGTTGAGGACACCGGTCAGGTTGCGGCGAACGGACGCCTCATCGGTTTTGCCCAGATATCCAGATTCTGTCGTGATGGCCGGCTTGCCCAGGAGAATGGCTGTGTTGCCCAAGTATCGGGCATCGGCCAAATCTTTGGAGCGTGTATCGTCGATGATGATCGGGCTGATGCCAAAAGCAAGGGCCATCTGTCGAGTCATTTCATTGAGGTCCTCGTTCTCTGATGTCATCCAGTAAGTGTAAGGAATGAGGGCCTCGTTGCCGTCGCCGCAGTGGAGGTCAACGAGGGCATCGCATTTCTTGATGACCTCTTCGGTCAGGACATGGGCAATCCGCTGACAAAGTGTCCCTTCCGGATGCCCGGGAAAAACACGGTTGAGGTTTTTCCAGTCGAAGGGATTGTAATAGATGGTCCTTTTTTGGAAAGCGGGTAAGTTGGCGATGTGAACGAGAATAAGCTTTCCCGCCAGCTGCTGGGGATTGACCATTTCCTTGAGGCGATAGAGAGCCAGGATGGGCGGATATTCATATCCATGAACTCCGGCAACAAAGGCCAAGCATTTTCCTTCCTTGGCTCCGTGGATGAGTGTGACCGGGATACTCGTTCCGACACCATCCTTCTCCGGAACTTTGAGGTACCCGGAGGCTGACTTGCCCGCTTCAACTCCGATCCCGCCAACAAAGAACGGCCCGGGAATTTTTTCTTCTTGCCCCTCGGCGGTCAGGAAGGAAAGACAGGCAAGCCATAAAACTATCCTTGCCGTTGGCTTTAAAATGGGCATGGTCTCTCCTTTCGCTAAATTATTCTACCCAAAGTACTAACTTCAGTCTATTTCATGAAGGAAGCATGTTTTTCCGCGTGACCATAATAAAACTCTGATGGAGAGGTGGTGACGGGAGGATGGATGGGGATACGCCTGGCAGGACCCATCCTCATCACAGAATGAAAGATGCTTGCTTTCATAAAAAAATTATTGCGAGGCCATCTGAATTTTGCTATAATGCGCCTCGACAAATTAAAAGAGGAGGTGTGCTTATGGGAAAGTACCTGGCGATCGTCGGTGGTCTTATCGCCATGGCCGGCGGCATCGTGCTGGTGATTTTTGTCTGGTGGCGAGAATTCTATGAACTCGTTTTCGGCTGCATCCCGCCTATCCTCTTTTTTGGTGGCTTGATCGCTCTGATCGCCGGCATCAGCAGCATCAAGGACGCTATCAGAACAAAGAAACTCGAAGAAGAAGCCAAAGCCGAAGAGAAAAAAGAAGAAGAGAAAAAAGAAGGCTAAACCTGGCTGCCAGCCGAGAATTCTGGAAAAATCTCCTCTTTTCCCTAGGTTATCTCCGTTAAAGCCGAAAGGCTAGACGGGCTTCTTGCCCTCTCAAAAAAACCTGTGCTAATATTGAATTAATGGCCCAGGTCGCTATCCTTCCATTGCTTCTCAGTCTGGCTTTCTTTTCTCAAACCATCAAGGACATCGAACGTGCTTTTTTCCAAAATGATGCCAGACTTCTCCATCCCCTCTTGACTTCGCAGCAGCGCCTCTACATCTCCCTCCCTGAACCCCTTTCCTTCTCTGACCACGTCTCGGCAGATCAAGCTTATTTCCTCTTCCGAAGAATTTTTTCCACCTACACGACTTTCGAATTCTTTATCGACAAGGAATCCATCCCCTTGACGAGGGGGAAAAACTCCATCTTCAAATCCCGCTGGTCCTTCAAGAACAACCGGAACAACGATCAATACGTTTTCCTTATCTTCTTTTATTTGACTGCGGATAGCCATCCGCCCGGTTTGAACTGGCGAATCGCCGAACTCAAAGCCCAGAAACTTTTATGACCCCCAAATGTCCCCTTGGCCGGCACAGGCTCCTCCTTGGCTTCTCGGTTGGGGCTTGTCTCTCCCTTCTTTGCTATGTCCTTTCCTTCTTCCTGCCTGCCTTGGTCGCCGGCAACTATTATGAAAAAAGCCTCCATTCCTTAAGGCAACAGGCCAGCGCGATCAGGAAAGAATTCGCTGCTCTGGAGAACCGTCTGGCCCTCAAGCTTCAAGGGCTTGAGCGGTCCGCCTT
>CAYUKK010000140.1:0-8725 GCA_964445305.1 uncultured Eubacteriales bacterium | reverse complement strand
GGCGATGACGGTTCGCGTTTCAAGGGGGACGTAGATATCCGATTCCCGGGTCAGGATGACTTTGAGGCCTTTCCCTGTTTCGAGGAGCTTTCGAAGCTCGAGGGCTACGTCGAGGACGATGTCCTTTTCCTTTTGTCCTTTGCGGCTGATGGCGCCCGGGTCGCGACCGCCGTGGCCGGGGTCGATGAGGACAATCTTGATTCCCAGGCCGAGCTGCCTGGCCATGCTGTAACCCGAGGGAGTTGGTTTGGCAGGCCGGGGAGGCTTTTCCGCTGGGTGAGCGCCTTCCTTAGGGTAGATATCGATGACGACGCGGAAGGGGTCGAAAAGAGGGAAGACCTGGTAGCGCTCAACCTGGCTGAACTCGAGTTCGGCCACGACCCGAACTATCGTCGGGCTCCGCTGAGCAATCCGGATTTCCTTGAGGTAGTCACACTTGGCGTAGAAAGTCTTGCCGTGGAGAATCGGGTTGAGGCGAACCTGGTAGATATCAACATAGATGCGGTCCGGGTCCTTGAGCTCGGCCGAAGAAAACTCGCGAAGCTGGCCGATATCGACGACAATCCGGGTGTAGGTGGGATGGGTATAAGAGCGAAGGTCATAGATTTCGACTTGAGGGGGAGGCTGAGAAAGAAGGGCGGCGAGAAGGAAGATGGCTGGCCCCAGAGACACGCCGGCCAGCCGAAAAGGTGGTCGCGGGCAACGGCAAGCCACGATTATCCTTACTTATCATATAGAATTACTAAACAAATGTCCACAGCTCAATTCATCCCTAAATTGCCGACTCTAACTTCCTGTGTGGCGATACTGCTTTCGATTATCCAAAATAAGGGCCATAGGCCGACACCCGATGGGTGGCGTGGTTCGGGCCCGACGTTACCCGAGACGCTGACCGTTGTTTCCCTCTTCATTCCATAGGGGAGGGAAAGAGGAGGTTAATAAACATATAAAACTTTCGATAGCGCTTCGGAACGCCGCCCCGAGCGTTTGATGCCAGGGGGAAGAGGCGAGGGGTTTGGGTGAGGAAGCCCGTCGAAGCCTGAGCGGGCATGGTTTCAGGCCCCGAATTTTTTCATCTTTCCGGCGTGAGCGAGAAGGAGGGGCATGACTTCGAGAGCCGGGAAGCGGCCAAGAAACCCGTGGCGACAGGCTCGCTCGGTAAAGACGTCAACGTCATCGGGAAAGGCCGAGGCAGCGACGAGAAGGAAGGGGTTGGGATGCCACGAATGGGATTTGAGGAGGCAGGGAGTGGAATGGTCGGAAGTGACGGCGAGGACGTTCGGGGCCAGCGCTTCGAGGCGAGGGATGAAGGTGTCGATTTCTTCGATGGCATTGACTTTGGCTTCGAAGTTTCCGTCTTCGCCGGCGGCGTCGGTTTTTTTGAAATGGACGTAGAAGAAGTCGTGCTCGTCATAGCGGGCTTCGAGGGCGTCGAAGAGATTTGCCGTTTCTGGGCCTACGCCAAGGACCTCCATGCCAACGAGCCGGGCCAGGCCGCGATACATCGGGTAATTGGCGCAGGCAGCCGGCTTGAGCTTATAGAGCTCTGTCATGGTCGGAAGGGATGGAAATTTGGAGAAACCCCGGAGGAGGATGGTGTTGGCCGTGTCGCGGTCGCTGAGGATGGCCGTCACTTCGTCGAGGAAGGAATTGACGATATCGGCCGTCGGTTGAGCTGATGGGGAAAGCGGCTGGGTGTAAGCCCGGGGCTTTTGGTCTTTCTGGGGGTCGGCGTCAGTGAGGGCGTCCTCGAGCGCTCGACCGCGGAAGCGGACGACAAAGCGGTGCTCTTTTCCCGGGTAGAGCTTCACCTCCAGGTTTGGCTTCGGTTTGAGGCTTGCGTTCAGGCGGTGGCAGAGCTTCTCGTTTTCGCTGGTTGGAATACGGCCAGCCCGGCGGTCGATGATGAGTCCGTCCTTGAGGGTGGCGAAATTTCCTCTGGCTACAAGGTCATCCGGGCTGACTTCAACGCCGGAACCGAGCGCCTCGAGGATACCACGGCCGAGCTGGTAGTGGAGGGGGTCATAGCCAAAAAGAGCCAAATGAGAAGGTCCACTCCCGGGTGTGATGCCCTGAAGAACGGGGTCTGTCAGGCCGCAAACTCCTTTTCGGGCCAGCCGGTCAAGGTTGGGGGTGTGAGCTTTTTCGAGTGGCGTTTGATGGGCGATGGGCAAATCGCCCAGGCCGTCAATAACGAGGAGAATGATTTTCGAAGATGAAGCGACAGTCAATTCCTTGGCCAGATCTTCCCACGTCATGACAATCAACTATACCCGATTTCCTTTCCCAAGACAACTTCTTTGCGGTCGAATCGGGCTAATTTATTGATAATCAACTAATTAGTGTGGTCCGACCCCGTATTCTTAGCGTGGTCCGACCCCAAATTCTCGAACATGATTTTCTGGAGCCTCCGGACGAATTCGATTTTCTCTGCCTTGGTGGGATAGGGCTTTGGAAAAGTAAGCGGCGGGAGAAAGTCCACCGTAATCTGTGGTCTTTGATAGCGACTTCCTTTAAGCCAGCTCAGCAGCCGCTTCAGGAAACGGAGGAGAAGAATTCTATCGGCCAGGTAGCGACCGTAAGTATTTTTGGTGACAGGGGGATTTTCTTTGACGATGCAGGGAACAATCTTGACGATTTTTCCTCGCCGGTAGAGGAAGCTGGCCAGCGTGGGAACAACAGTCTGGACGATGGAATCTTCCGCCTCCTCGTGAGTGCTTCCGCCACTCGGAGCTATGGCTACGGGGACGCATCGCTCGAGGCTATCGACACAAGCTTCGAGAGCCTCGCGGTTCACCCGACGTTTGATAATTCTTTCCGCCTTCGATGGGGGGTCATGGAGGTAGACAGGAATGACGTTGAACCTCCCCATCTGGGTAACGAAGTACTGGGTCAAAATATCGACGCATTTTTCGAAGAGGAACCGGCTGATCAAGCGGCGCCGGACCTTATCTTGGAAAGCTGGTGGAAAGACGGAGTTAATGACATCGCGTCGTGTGCGCTCGATGAGGTAATCGCCGAGGACGGTGATTTCGGCGAGGAAGCGGATGGGTGAGGTGGAAGGCGCAGCCAGGCCGAGGAACAGAGGTTCAGCCCGGCGGGTAATATGGTTGTAGACGTAGAGAACAGGCTCCCGCAACGGAATGTTTTTGAGTCCTTGAGCCTCGGGCATCGGGCAGAGGGGGAATGCCTTGAGGAGAGCGATAAAATTCCGATAAGAAAAACTGACCATTTTGGCGCACTTTTCAAACCGGAAGCTGTATGGCTAAAAATGATAAGCATCTCCTCCTCCCCTGTCAATGATTTGATGAATCGAGGCGGGATATTGTGTCCTTAAATTTTGTTTGATAAAATCGGAAGATGACCAAGGTCTTCATCCTCGACTTCGGCTCCCAATACACTCAGCTCATCGCTCGCAAGGTGCGCGAGCTCGGTGTTTATTCGGAGATCTTCCCCTGCGACGCATCGCTCCGAGCTCTTCAAAAAGAGAATCCAGCTGCCCTCATCCTTTCAGGCGGGCCGCGGAGCGTCTACGAGGAAGGAGCGCCTCTTTCTGACCCTGGCCTGTTTCGCCTTGGAATCCCCGTCCTCGGGATCTGCTATGGTCTTCAGCTTATGGCTCATCTTCTTGGCGGTCGGGTTGTGCCGGCAGCCAAGAGGGAATACGGGTTTGCCCGCCTGAAAATCCTCGACAGGAGCGGGTTGTTCAAGGGTATTCGGGATGGAAGCCAGGTCTGGATGAGCCACGGGGATAGGGTGGAGAAGCTTCCCCCCGGGTTTGTCTTGACGGCGAGGACGGCCAACACGCAGGTGGCCGCCATCGAATCACCGGGCCATGGCTTTTTTGGAGTGCAATTCCACCCGGAAGTCATCCACACCCGCGAGGGGAAGAAAATTTTGGGCAATTATCTTTTTAATTTGGCTAAGCTCAAGCCTGAATGGAGCATGAAATCGTTCATTTCGCGCAAAGTGGCGGAGGTCCGCCAGCTTGTCGGTTCAGAGAGAGTTCTTTGCGGCTTGAGCGGTGGCGTTGATTCTCTGGTCACGGCCCTCGTCGTTCAGCGAGCCGTCGGGGGAAGGCTGACCTGCGTTTTCGTTGATAACGGCCTCCTTCGCGAGAGCCATTTTGAGGAATGGCTGGAGCGGCTCAGACGCCGCTTCTCCCTTCGCGTCGTCGGCGTCAACGCGGCTGAGCTTTTCTTCGCGCGACTCCGCGGTGTCGTCTCGCCCGAGCGCAAGCGGAAGATCATCGGCCAGACGTTCATCGAGATTTTTGAGAGGGAAGCGAGAAAAATCGGCGGCGTCAAGTTTCTCGCCCAGGGGACGATTTATCCCGATGTCATCGAAAGCAGGCCAGTTAAGGGTCCTTCCGCGACCATCAAGTCGCATCATAACGTCGGCGGACTACCGAGGAGCTTGCGCTTCCAGCTCATCGAGCCTCTCAAGGAACTCTTCAAGGACGAGGTCCGCAGCCTGGCCGCCGAGTTGGGTATGGCCAGGGAATTCATCGCCCAGCATCCTTTTCCAGGACCAGGGCTCGCTGTCCGGGTTCTGGGCGAGGTGACACCGGAGCGGGCTCAGCTCGTCCGCGAAGCCGACCGAATTCTCCTTGAAGAGGTCCGCAAGGCCGGCCTCTACCACCGCCTCTGGCAAGCCTTCGCTGTCCTCCTTCCGGTTCGCTCGGTGGGGGTCATGGGTGACCAGCGCACCTACGAGCAGGTTGTCGCTATCCGGCTCGTCGAGAGCCTGGATGGGATGACGGCTAACTGGTTTGCGGCCCGGCCAGAATTCTTAGCCAGAGTATCGACCCGGATTGTCAATGAGGTTGAAGGAGTCAACCGCGTCGTCTATGATATTACGACGAAGCCACCGGCCACGATCGAGTGGGAATGACCATGGACGCCTCCTTCATCCATCTCCATAACCACTCGGAGTTCAGCATCCTCGATGGGGCCATCAAGACGGCTGACTTGGTCGAGGCAGCCTACCGGAATAAGATGCCCGCCGTGGCCCTGACCGACCACGGGAATATTTTCGGTGCCGTAACCTTTTTCAAGCAGGCTCGGGCGCGGGACATCAAGCCCATCCTGGGGTGCGAGGTTTACGTGGCGCCGCACAGCCGGTTCGACAAGAAAGATGAATCCACCGAACCCCACCACTTCCACCTTCTCCTCCTCGTCGAGAACGAGAAGGGCTACAGGAATCTGTGCCTCCTCCTCAGCAAGGCTTATCTCGAGGGTTTTTACTACCGTCCCCGCGTCGACAAGGAACTCTTGGCTGCGCATGCCGAAGGCCTCATTGCGCTCTCCAGTTGCCTCAAGGGCGAAGTGGCCTTCTATCTTGAAAAGGAGATTGAAGAAGCAGCCGAGCAAGCCGCCCTCGAGTATGCGACGTTTTTTGGGCCGGACCGTTTTTACATCGAGATCATGGACCACGGCCTCCCCCCGCAGAAAGCCGTCAACCCACGCCTCATCCAGTTAGCTAAAAAGCTTGGCCTGCCGATCGTCGCGACCAACGATGTCCACTATCTTCAGAGAGAGGATGCGGAAAGCCACGATGTTCTCCTGTGCATCCAGACCAACAAAAAGCTTACGGACCAGGATCGCATCCGCTTCGGCTCGCCCGAATTCTACTTCAAGTCGGGACAGGAAATGGCCGAGCTTTTCAAGGACCTTCCCGAAGCCATCCAGAACACGACGGCCATCGCCGCCCGGTGTGATTTCGCCTTTCCCTCGGGCCAGCATTTTCTTCCCCTCTTCCAGGCTCCCGGCGGCGTGTCTCTGGATGAATACCTCGGGCAGGTGGCCAGAGAAGGCTTCCGCATGAGGCTGGAAAGCCTCCACGAGAAAATCGAGCGCGGCGAGCTCCGGCACGCTCTTGATGAGTATGAGGAAAGGCTGGAGCGGGAGCTCCGGCTGGTCAAGGAAATGGGGTTTGAGGGTTATTTTCTGATTGTGTGGGACCTTATCCGGATGGCCAAGTCCCGGAACATCCCCGTCGGCCCGGGACGGGGCTCAGCGGCGGGGAGCTTTCTCGCTTACTGTCTGGGGATCACTGACATCGACCCCCTCGAGTACGACCTTCTCTTCGAGCGCTTCCTCAACCCGGAACGGATCAGCCTGCCCGATATCGACATCGACTTCTGCGGCCGGCGCCGGGAAGAGGTCATCGAGTACGTGACGAATAAGTACGGTCAGGACAATGTATCCCAGATTATCACCTTCGGCACCATGGCGGCGCGGCAAGCCATCCGGGACGTTGGCCGTGTGCTCGAGGTGCCGCTGCCTGAGGTTGATCGGATTGCCAAGATGATTCCGGCTTTCGGCCCGGAGTCGACCATCGAGGGCGCCTTGGCCAAAATTCCCCAGCTCAGGGAAATAAGAGATAAGAACGCCAAAATCGCCCAGCTCTTAGCCGTGGCGCAAAAATTGGAAGGCCAGGTCCGCCATCCCTCCATCCACGCCGCTGGCATTGTCATCACTCCCCGGCCCCTTGTCGAGTTCATGCCCCTCTACCAATCGGTCAAGGGCGAAATCACCACCCAGTTCCCGATGCAGGACATCGAGGCCATCGGCCTTCTCAAGATGGACTTGCTCGGCCTGCGCAACCTGACCGTCATCCAGGACACGGTCGAGCTCGTCGAGAAAGACCTGGGCGAAAAGGTCGACACGAGAAAGATTCCCCTCGACGATGCGGCCACTTTTGGGGTTTTTCAGGCAGGCAACACGGATGGTGTTTTCCAGTTTGAGAGCCCGGGCATGAAAGAGCTGCTGCGCAATTTCAGACCGGAGAATTTCCGCGACCTCATCGCTCTCAACGCCCTCTACCGGCCGGGGCCGCTGCGGAGCGGGATGACCGATGAGTTCGTCAAGCGGAAGAATCATCCCCAGCGCATCACCTACGAATGCCCGGAGCTCGAGCCCATCCTCGAGGAAACGCGCGGCATCATCGTCTATCAGGAACAGGTAATGAAGATCGCCACCGAGCTGGCCGGCTTCACTATGGCCGAGGCCGACACGCTGCGCAAGGCAATGGGCAAGAAAGTGACGAGCATCATGAAGTCCCAGAAACAGCGCTTCATCCAGGGGGCCAAAAAAAGGGGAATCAGCCAGTCGAAAGCGGAAAAGATTTTTGAGCAGATTCGCCACTTCGCCGAGTATGGATTCAATAAATCCCACAGCGCGGCCTATGCTTATCTCGCTTACATCACGGCTTATCTCAAAGCTCATTACCCGGCTCACTTCATGGCCGCCCTGCTCACATCTGAGGCAGAGCGGGGAGCCACGGCTCAGGTCGTCAAGTACATCAACGAGTGCCAGGAGATGGGCATCCGGGTCCTGCCGCCTGATGTCAATGCCAGCGATTTCCATTTCACCGTGAGCGGGGGCGCCATCAGGTTCGGTCTTTCGGCGGTCAAGAATGTCGGTGAAGCGGCGGTGCGGGAGATCCTCCGGGAAAGGTCGCGGCGGGGGAAGTTCAAAACGCCCTTCGATGTGGTGGCGGGTGTTGACTCGCGCTTGGTCAACAAAAAGGTGCTCGAGAGTCTGATCAAGGCGGGCGCCTTTGATTCCTTGGGCTGGCGAAGGTCGCAATGTTTCCACCTCATCGATGCGCTGCTCGAGTACAGCCATGACATCCAGAAGCTGAGGGTCACTCCGCAAGCGCTGCTTTTTGGCGGCGGGCAACTTGAGCCGCCAGAGATTCCGCCGGAAGTTAGGGACATGCGGGAGTGGGACGAATCGCTCTTCTTGAGCTACGAGAAAGATGCGCTCGGGTTTTTCATCACCGGGCATCCGCTCGCTGCCTTCGAGAAACAGCTCAAGAAGCTCACTTCCCACGCCCTCAACGACCTGGATGAGGAGAGGGACTTCAACAAAGAGGTTCGTGTCGCCGGTATCATCAACACGGTCAAGCTCCTCAAGAACAAAAAGGATGAGCGCTTCGCCATCTTTGTCCTGGAAGACCTGAGCGGGCGGGTCGATGTGACGGCTTTCCCCGAAGTTTACAATCGTTATTTTGAATGCTTGCGGGAGGGTCAGCTGGTTTGGGCGAGGGGAAAGTTCATGGGCGAGGGAGAAACGCGGCGCATTCATCTTCTCGAAATCATGCCCCTGGCCGAGGCTTTCCAGAAAAAGGCCAAGCGCGTCATCCTCCGGATTTTTCTCCCCGGTCTGGAGGAGTCCGTCATCTCGGAGTTGCGGGACCTCCTCGAGAGGAACCCGGGTGAATGCCCGATCCTCTTCGAGCTGGAAACACCCCATTCCTATCGCCTGGTCGCGCAATCCATCGACATCCACGGTGTTTTCCCGTCCGAGGAGCTGACCCGCCATGTGGAAAGGCTGCTCGGCGAGAATTCTGTCGTCATCGAATATTAGCGGGCACTGTCTTGTGGAGGCCTGGGCACGAAATTGCCGATATAAATAACCGAGGGGTCGTGTGGTGGTTCACCCCCCGGAGAGGCTCGGGGTTGGGATTCCGAAGCCCGCTCGTTTCTTCAGCGAGGAAACTCGCTCCGACTCAGCCTTCGCTCTTCTCTCGCTTGGCTCGAGAAACCGTGCCCGCTCAGGCTTCGACGGGCTTTCTCACCCAAACCCCTCGCCTGTTCCCCATGGCATCAAACGCTGACCCAAGCGTTTGATGCCACCCATCTTCTTGGCTGATTATAAACAAGATAGACCGCTCGGGGGCGCCGGGGGTGAACCACGACAGGACCCGTCGGGTGCTT